>NZ_PSLQ01000013.1:0-42023 GCF_040289685.1 Pyrinomonas sp. | reverse complement strand
CCGATCTGCATAGTAGCCTGCCGCTGCTTGGCGCTCCAGCCCGTTTCATCCCGGAATTTAGGTTCATCAGCGGCTTGTACGAGCGCAACCGCAGCAAGATGTATGTCTCGCGCGGCACCGGCATGATTGGCCTGCCCATACGTTTCGGCGTGCGTCCTGAAATCTCCGTCATCGTGCTGCGCCGCTAGCGTACGGGATGTTCGCGCGCGTACTTGTACGCTGTATAAGCCGAGACGAGGTGGCAAATCCAACCGAGAAAGCCGCCCGTTCCGAGCCAAAAGCCGGGCGTGATGATCAACCAGAGGATGCCCGCTAAGATTCGACCGTTGTATATCTGGCCGACGCCTGGAATGAGCAAACTCAAAATGCCCGCTAGCGCTGGATCACGCATTTCAGACTACCTCCTGTTCTGACTATACGTTTGATGCGCGCTGCAGGTTCGGTAGTGCACGCGCTTCCGGCGCGCGGGGGCACGCACGCAAGTAGCGCTAGAAGGAGCTTCCGGCGCACAACGAAAGAGAACGAGTTGACTCTGGCCGCTTGCCGACGAAACCTCTGCATTCGGGGTTGCCCGCACCGCGCGCGCATGATCGAGGTAACTGAACGAAACGGTGGACTAACTGCGCTTAATTTGAAGCTGAGATTCGGCAGAGGACGTAAACAAGGCGATCGGACGAAAATGGTCAGCGCTTTAGTGCTCTTTTTCGTCAATGGGGCGCACGTCGATGATCTCGCCGCGAAACTTGCGCAGTACGTTCTTCACCGTCGGATGACTCTCGGCCCACTCGCGCAAGCGTTCGCGTTCGCGCTCCCGTTCATCTTTCGGCGAAACGCCACCCGCGACGGCGATGCGCACTCCCATTTCGCGCCCGGTCAGTTCATGGCAGACTTCACGCAACAGACGGACGTGATCAGCACGCATGATGACGTCGCGCAAGTGCTTGTTTTCAGCGGTGAATTCGAAACAGAGATCATTGCCTTGAAACTGAACGCGGCTTGCGCCTTCGATGGCGACCACAAGCAGCGGACGCGCGCGCGCTTCGAGCGCTCGCTTCAGTTCCGCGGTGAGGTCTTGCGCCGATGGTGAGGGATTATCTTTCGTTGTGGATTCGGTCTTGGGCGGCTCCTCGGCAGTTGTGTTGTCCGCCACAAGGCGCAAAGTTGCGGGGCGCGAAGCAACGCTCGAACCGGTCGCATCACGCGCGAGCGCGATCGAAGAGCGAGTCGCGCTGTGGCTTTCGACGGGTCGCTCGTGCGAGGTGCCTACGCCGCTCTTGGCGTCAGAAGTAGCGCTTGCGCCGCCCATCGAAGAGACGACGCCTTGACGAAGCTTGGCTTCGAGTTTTTCGAGACGCTCGATGACCTGCGCCAACTGCGCGACGCGCCCCATTTCGACGAGTTTGACCAGACCGATTTCGAGCTGATAACGCGGATGGGCGCTTTCTCGCAGGAGCCGTTCAGTCTCCGTCAGGCTATGAAAGAATCGGACGAGATCCGATTCCGAAAAGAGCGCCGCTTCTTTTTCCAGTTCGAGCCGCTCTTCGGGCAACCGTTCGATAATCGTGGCGTCTGCTCCGGCGACACGCACCACCAGAAGATCGCGCAGGTGACCCAGCAGTTCGCGACAGAAGGAGCGCAAGTCCGTCCCGCGCGAGACCAATTCTTCGACCACGGCGAACAGTTCGGCAACGTCACCTGCCGCGATGCCGCGCACCGTGCGCGTGAGCACATCCTTCCCCGTAATCCCAAGCGCAAAGCGAACCGCTTCGGGCGTGAGCTTCCCTTCGCTCCAGTAGCTCAACACTTGATCGAAGGCCGAGAGCGCGTCGCGCATCGAGCCTTGTCCAGCGCGCGCGATTTCGACAAGCGCTCCCGCGTCGGCTTCGATCCCTTCGGCTGCAGCGATCAGCCGCAACCGCTCGACCATTTTGGCGAGCGAAATGTGGCGAAACGTGAAATCTTGACAACGCGAGAGAATGGTCGCCGGAACCTTCTGTTTTTCGGTGGTCGCCATGATGAAGACCACACGGGGCGGCGGCTCTTCGAGCGTCTTCAGGAGCGCGTTGAAGGCCGCGCCCGACAACATGTGCACCTCATCGATGATGAAGACCTTGTAGCGATCGCGCGCCGGAGCGACGGCGACCGTGTTGATGATCGCCTCGCGCACGTTATCGACGCCGGTGTTGGACGCGGCGTCTATTTCCAGCACGTCGATGGAGCGACTTTCGGCCACCTCACGACACGAAGCGCACGCTTGGTCGAGGGTTGCGCAGGGCTTCGTCGTCGGACCGTCGCTTCGCTGACAGTTGAGCGCTTTGGCGAACAGGCGCGCGGTGGTCGTCTTTCCCGTCCCGCGTGGACCGGCGAAAAGATATGCGTGATGTATGCGCTCATGGGCGATGGCGTTTTGCAGCGTGCGCGTGATCGCCTCTTGACCGACGACATCGTCAAAGGTCTGCGGACGCCACTTGCGCGCGATCGACTGGTAGGACATATCTTCCGAAGATCTCGCTCGCGCCTTCTCGCTGGTGGACAGGCTCCGGACCGACCCGCAACACACGCGTCGCGCGGCTACCGTTGCTCCGTTCCCGGCCTGGCGGGGTTCACCGGCGCCGCGTTGTGCGGAGCCCGGAGCCTGATAAGTCGAAAGAGATCGCGCCGAACTTTCGAACTCTCTTTTTCGGCACGTGACTGGTAGATTCTTTCAGCAAGCGGAAGGTTTGTCAAACTCCGATTCATCAAAAGTCGGCTCGGCGCGGGGCGCGCTCTGCCGTTTGCGCCAAGAAGCCCGTTCAGAGCGCGCCACAGCTTGGATTTTCAATGTCGCGCGAGAACCTTTTGCGGGTTAATGGCGAAGAGGGCCGGCTTGAACCGCAACGAGTCGGCATCAAGCCAGCCCGACTTGAAAGCGTTGATGGCGGAGAGGGTGGGATTCGAACCCACGGTACGGTTCCCCGTACACAGCATTTCCAGTGCTGCCAGTTAAACCGCTCCTGCACCTCTCCGCGCCACAGATGCGCTCGAAAAGATCAATGGCGGAGAGGGTGGGATTCGAACCCACGGCGGCCTTACGACCGCTCCGGTTTTCGAGACCGGTGCACTAAACCACTATGCGACCTCTCCGCACTCAAGCGAACAACTCTCAGCTTGGCGCTTCCCTTTGAAAAAGGTTTGAATCAACCTTCGGCACTCTTCTTCAAGCACGCCCGCGCGCCATTCGATCCGATGATTGAGCCGTCGGTCATCGCAGATGCGGAAGACCGATTCCACGGCCCCCGCACGTAGGTCGTGTGCGCCGAAGACCAAGCGCCGGATGCGCGCCTGCACCATCGCTCCAGCGCACATCGCACACGGTTCGATGGTGACGTAAAGCGTCGCGCCGGTCAGCCGGTAGTTGCCTGCGCGTTGCGCCGCGCAACGCAGCGCGATGATTTCAGCGTGCGCCGTCGGGTCGCAGTCAGTGCGCGTGCGGTTACCTGCTGCCGCCAGCAACTCGCCCCGCTCATCGATGATGCAAGCGCCGATGGGGACCTCGCCCATCCCGGCTGCCTTGCGCGCCTCTTCGAGCGCGACGCGCATCCACCGCGCATCCTCTTCGCTTGTCAAACCCATAAGGATGCGCTTTGTGCCCGTTTCAATCGTTTCTTTTCATGCCCCGCTTTCATAACGAGGCAAACGATAATGATAGGCTGCCCTCAGGCCGCTGTCAAGAGAGGCTTTTCACGCCAGCATCTCGGTTTTGTGTCGCGCTGACGCCTCACGCCGCCGTCAAGAGAGGCTTGTTTAGCGATTGGACTTTTGTGAGCAACTCACGCGCTAAGGAGCGACGAATCGAAACTTTGCGTTGGCACCACGGTCAACTTCTCTGCATCGAGCGCCGCGTCGCTTCATGTCCGCGCGCTCCTTGCGCCAAGCATAGGGGGAGAGTTCGTTCGTCGAATTAACGTCGCCCCTGAGGGGTGACGTCGCGCATTGGTCTATGGCGAGACGCTTGCCCGCTTTCGGCCAAATATGAGATCATGTTGGTTTTAGGCGAAGCGCGCGATTTGCGCGGCGCGTGGAGGAAGACGAGAGTGATAAAGGAACTGGAGCAATTAATCGCCCTACAGCATCTTGACACGGAAATACGCCACTTGAAATCGGAACTCGATTCCATTCCGCAAAGGCGCGCTGAGATCGAAACGGAGTTCGAACAGCGCGCCTTCGAGTTTAGGGCCATTGAAAATCAGCGCGATGAAGCCCGAAAACTGCGCGATCAACTGGAACGAACCCTAGAGGAGACGCGCGCGCGCGCCGAAAGGGCCGAGCGGAATTTGATGTCGTCTAAAAACGAGAAGGATTACGCGGCGGCGATTCGCGAAATAGATGCGGCGCGCAAACAGATCTCACAACTCGAGACGCAAATTCTCGAGCAAATGGAGATCATCGAGCAGGCCGAAGCGCAGATCAAAGAGCGCGAGCCGGAGATCGAGCGCTTGCGCGCCGAGCTTGAAGAGAAACTCCGTCGCTTCGAGGAGCAAACCCATCAACAGGCGCTCGCCCTTGAAGTGCGCCAGCGCGAGCGCGAGCAATTGGCCGCATCTTTGCCGCGCCAGATATTCGCTCTTTACGACCGCATCAGCGCGCGCGTGCGCGATGGCGTCGCCGTCGTGGAAGCGCGCAACGGTTCATGCACGGCCTGCTTCATGGCGCTGCGCCCGCAAGTCATGGCCGAAATCAGACGCGGCACCGAGATCATCCTCTGCGACAACTGCAGCCGCATACTATACTACGTGCCTCAAAAGACCGAATCCAAAGTGGCCTCTTGACATCCGCCGCAAGGCCTAGGCCGCGAAAACCTTGACAGCGCCACGGCAACTGGCGGCTGCGGCCTTGCAGCGCCGGGCGGCGGGCCTCGCGTTCGATCACGAGCGAACCACAGCAGATGCCACTTACTCCGTAGAAGATGCCACCGAGTTCTACTTGCCAAGCACGATCGCCTGACCAAGCGCAAGGCGTTCGTCCGAAGCGATCGTGGTAAAATGTTTTGGCTTAATAGCTTTGGGCGGAGATCGAAAACGTCATGGCGAAAAAGGGGTCTGTGCTCGTCGTCGATGATGAAGAAGTGATGCGCGATGTGCTAGAGACGCTGCTCTCAGCAGAAGGTTACCGCGTCGAACTCGCAAAGACGGGCGAAGAGGGCGTGGAAGCTTATGCGCGTCGGCCTTATGATGTCGTGCTGCTAGACGTATCCATGCCGGGCATGGGCGGGCTACGCGCGCTCGAGGAGATACTCAAACTCGATGCCGAAGCAGTCGTCGTCATGATCACGGCTTATGCGACCTTCGATACGGCGATCGCAGCGTGGGAGCGCGGCGCCTTCGGTTGCATCAGAAAGCCTTTTCAAAACGAGCAGATCGCGCAGACCGTCGCCGCTGGTGTGCGGCGACGGCGCAAAGAGGAGGAGCGTCAAGCGTTGCGCCGCGCAATGAGCCGCGAGGTCGATCGCGGCGCCATCATCGGACGCTCCGAAGCCATGCAGGCGATCTTCCGTCTCGTGGACCAAGTCGCTGCGGCCCGCTCGACGGTGCTAATTACGGGCGAGTCGGGTACGGGCAAGGAGCTGATCGCCAAAGCGATTCACGAGCAAAGCCCGCGCGCCTCCAAACCGTTCGTCGTCGTCAATTCGCTCAACATCCCTTCGGAACTGCTCGAATCAGAGCTTTTCGGCCACACCAAAGGCGCTTTCACCGGAGCCATCGCCGCCAAAAAGGGGCTTTTCGAAGTCGCCGACGGTGGAACCATCTTTCTCGATGAGATCGGCGACCTGCCGTTTGAAATGCAGGCCAAGCTGTTGCGCGTGATTCAAGAGCGCGAGTTCACGCCGCTCGGCGATACTGCGCCGCGGCGCGTTGATGTGCGCATCATCGCCGCGACCAATATCGACTTGCGCGAAGCGGTGCGACAAGGGCAGTTTCGCGAAGATCTTTATTACCGGCTTGCCGTCGTCCCGATCGAGCTTCCGCCGCTGCGCGAACGGCGCGAAGACATCTTGCCGCTGGCACAGCACTTCATCCGCAAGTACAACACGGAGAACGGTCGCCGCGTCTCCGAGCAGATTTCGCCCGAAGTGCTGGCGCGTCTTGAAAACTATTCCTGGCCCGGCAACGTGCGCGAGCTTGAAAACGTCATCGAGCGCGCCGTCGTCATCGCGCCGGGCGATGAGCTGACGGTCGAATGTTTGCCGCCGGAGATCAGCGATCCGCAGCGCATCATTCATCGCACGCCAGCGCCGAACGCTGCCGCCGCCGCGCTCGATGTCGGACGCGGCATCAACTTCTACGACGAAGTGCGTCGGTTTGAAATGGACCTCATCCGCCGCGCGCTGGAACAGACCAACTGGCACCAATCGCGCGCCGCGCGCCTACTCGGGATGAACGCGACGACGCTCAATTCAAAAATCAAGGCGTACAACCTTCAGCAACGCCCATAACGGATGGCATCCATCGATCACGCGCTCGAACCGAAAACAGAGAGCGAGGCGCGCTTTGACCGCGTGCGTCGGCGACTCGGACTAGCCTTAGCTCCCATCGCCTTCACGCTCATTTACTTGGCTGAGTTCGCCGCGCTCAAACCGGAAGCGCATCGTCTGGCAGCGGTGATGGCCGCGGTGATCACGCTCTGGATCACGGAAGCGCTCCCGTTGCCAGCAACAGCGTTGATCGGGGCAGCAGCGTGCGTCGTTCTACAAGTAGCGCCAGCCAAAGACGTCTTCGCTCCCTTCGCCGACCCGTTGATCTTTCTTTTCATCGGATCGTTTATTTTGGCGCGCGCCATCTTTCTTCACGAACTGGACCGGCGGCTCGCTTTCAGCGCCCTCTCGATGTCGTGGGTCGACGCGCGCCCGTCACGCATCCTTTTCGTCTTCGGCGCCGTGACGGCCTTTATCTCAGCATGGATTTCAAACACGGCGACCACGGCGATGATGTTCGCCATCGGCATGGCGATTCTCGCCTTCTTCTTTCGCGCCGAGCAGATAGCGGGACGAAAGATCGACCGTCGTTACGCCACCGGTCTGATGTTGATGACATCGTTTGCCGCCTCCATCGGCGGACTGGCGACGCCCATCGGCACGCCGCCCAACGTCATCGGATTGGGTTTCATCCGGCAATTGGTCGGCGTCGAGCTTTCGTTCTTCAAATGGATGGCGATCGGCGTGCCCGTAGTCGTGCTCCTCTTCCTCTTTCTTTTCGCTTACTTGAACTTCTTCTGCCCTGCGGGCGTCGGCGAAATCAAAGGCAGCGGCGATGCCCTTCGGCGTGAACGCGAAAGCTTAGGCGTGTGGACGCGCGGTCAACGTTCGACGCTGATCGCCTTCAGCGTCACCATTCTGCTTTGGATCATGCCCGGCATCGTCGCGCTCGTCGTCGGCGAAAAGAGCGCCCTTTATCAACAGCTCAATCGCAGCCTGCCCGAAGGGGTGGCCGCCATCATCGGCGCGGCGCTCCTTTTCCTGCTTCCGGGCAACGGCGAGAAACGCGCCATCAGTTGGGACGAGGCGATGCGTATAGACTGGGGCGTCATCTTACTGTACGGCGGCGGGTTCGCGCTTGGGGTTCTGTCGTTTCAAACGGGGTTGGCTGAGGCGGTCGGCAAGGGGTTGACTTCGCTTCTTCCGTGGACGAGCGGTCTCGGTCTTCTCGTCGCCTCGACGCTGGTCGCAACGATCGTCTCGGAGACGACCTCCAACACGGCTTCGGCCAACATGGTCGTGCCCGTGGTGATCGCCATCGCGCGCGCAACCGGCGCCGATCCGCTGGAGCCAGCGCTCGGCGCAACCTTTGGTGCCAGTTTGGGCTTCATGTTGCCCGTCTCGACGCCATGCAACGCGATCGTCTACGGATCGGGCTACATTCCTTTGATGCGCATGGTGCGCTATGGGATTCTGCTCGACATCGCCGGCGTCGTCGTGATCGTCACCATGGTCCGGTTGCTCACGCCCTTGATTCGACCGTAGGTTATTTATACGCCTTTCCCCAACATCTCCGTTTCGGGGAAGATGGCGCGCGATCGAACGCAGGAGGCGCTTGCGTCCGCCTTCGCTTCAACCATCATCGCCGCGCCGAAGCGTGGGCCGAGCGCAAAAGAGATCTCGTCGCTTTCATTCATGTTCGCCTCAATCGCTATTGCCGTCCGACAGTTCGATTGTGAAGGCGGAACCCTGACCGGGGACCGACGTGGCCACAGCTTCGCCCCCATGCGCGCGCGCCAAGTGTTTGACGATCGCTAGTCCCAACCCGGTTCCGCCTTGCTCGCGCGAGCGCGCACGATCGACGCGATAGAAGCGCTCGAAGATCCTTTCGAGGTGCTCGGGCGCAATTCCCTCGCCCGTATCTTCGACCGTGATGCGGTGGCGTCCATCGCGCCGCTCGTATCGCACCGTCACGCGCCCACCCTCGCGATTGAACTTGATCGCGTTGTCGATGAGATTCGTCAGCATCTGCTCCAAGAGCTGCTCATCGGCTGACACGGACACGCCTTCGGCGATCTCGTTTCGCAATTCGATGCCGCGCTGTGTGGCCTGCTGCGCGAGCGCCGCGAACACGTCCTGCACCGCGGCGCGCAACTGGACCGGCACGATCTGAACGCGCACGTTGCCCGATTCGATCGCCGATAGTTCCAGTATGTCGTTGATCAGGTTACGCATCCGCTCGGCGTTCTTGCGGATCACGCCGAGAAAACGGCGGTTGTTTTGCGGATCGTCGATAGCCCCTTCTTCGAGCGTTTCAACGAAGGTGAGGATCGAGGTCAAGGGGGTTCGCAGCTCGTGCGAGACGTTGGAGAGGAATTCTTGGCGAACGCGCTCCAGTCGTTCGAGGCGCGTGATGTCGAAGAAGACGCCGAGCGCGCCACCGCGTCGCGCCGGCCCTTGCAGCGGAGCGACGCGCAGATCGAAGACGCGCCGCTCGCCGCCATAGGTCTCCACCTTCACTTCGGCGCGTTCGCTCCTCCCCAACGCCGCTTGAAAAGCGGCATGAATCGCCGGGTTGCGCGTCAATTCGCTCAGTCGCTTTCCGATCAGCTCGTTGCGCCCCGCGGCGAAAAGATCGAGCGCCGCGCGATTGGCCGCGATGACGCGCGTGTAGCCATCGACGACGATGACGCCCTCGCGCATGCTCTGCATGGTGGCGTCCAAAAGCGCGCTCGCCATCGCATCTGCGGCATCGCGTCCCCCCATCGCATCTGCGGCTTCACTTCTCCCTTCGGCTAGCGCGGGCGCAGTCCGTTGCTGGGCCGGCGATGGGCTTCGCGCAGCGAGAAGCCCAAGCATTAAACATGCGACCGCGACTAAAAGATGTAGCGGATACGCCCACAACGCGGCGACGGCAAGCGCAACGGCAACCGAGATGAACATCAGGGCGCGCTTGTGTGCCATGTCAATGAGTCCACACAAAGTCTCTTACGCGAAGAGAGTCCTCCAAGAAACTACGCCTTCTTTTGCGGCGCGCGCGGATTATCCTCGCTCGACTCTTTATCCGCGTCCGAACAACCGATGAAGCGGTAGCCGACGCCGACTACCGTCTCGATGCACTCGCCACACGGACCAAGCTTCTGCCGCAAACGGCGGATGTGAACGTCGAGCGTGCGCGTATCGCCGTAATATTCGTATCCCCAGACTTCATCGAGCAACCGTTGACGGGTCGCCACGCGCCCCGAACTGCGCGCCAATGTTGCCAGCAGGCTGAACTCTTTGCGCGTCAGCCTCACGGGTTGGCCATCGCAAGTGACGCGCATATCATCGTAATTGATCGATAGGCGTCCGTCCTCGTATCGCGTCGCGCTCATCTCGTCGGTGCGACGGAGCACAGCTCGCACGCGCGCCACCAATTCGCGCACCGAGAAAGGTTTGGTGATGTAATCGTCTGCGCCGAGGTCGAGTCCGGCGACGCGATCCGTCTCCGACGAACGCGCTGTCAGCATGATGATCGGCGTGCGCCGAGTCGTTGGCTCGCGTCGCAAACGACGGCACAACTCCAAGCCGCTCATTCCAGGAAGCATCAAGTCGAGGATGATGAGCGCGGGCGGACGCATTGGATCGAGCGCCGCCGCCAACCCTTGCTCTCCGCTCAACGCAACGCGCGCCTCCAAACCCTCGCGTTCGAGGTTGTAGCGCAAACCTTCGGCGATGTCCGCGTCGTCTTCAATAATGAGAATCGGTCGCATAATTCGCTTGCTGAGTGGTGAGCGACGGGAACGAAGACCGCGCTTTCTACGGCCTTCCCCGTCACTTTTCGTTGGCCGCGGTCTTCGGCATGCCCGCCAAAGCGCCGCGGCCTTGGTTCGGGACGCACAGCACGGTCAAACCTCGCCGTTTGTTTCCGGGGAGCAATGCGCCTTAGTTGCTATGTTTGATCACAGCGGCTTCGGCCATGTAAACGGTCAGTTCACAGATATCGGTGACGTAATCGGCGATCCGCTCCAGATGTTTAGCGACGAAGAGCAAGCGCGCGGCGCGCCCCGTAGTCGTCGGGTCGCGTGCCATCAATTCGATCAGATCGTGAAAGACACGGTTATAAAGCTCATCCACCTCGTCGTCGCGCCCGATCACGGCGCGCGCAGCGGCCGCATCGCCGGAAGTGAAGGCATCCAGCGCCGCGCGCAACATCTGCGAGACGAGGTCGGCCATGCGCGGCAGATCCACGTAGGGCTTCAATTGCGGCTCGTCATTGAGATCGATGGCGACGCGCGCGATGTTGCAAGCGTGATCAGCGATGCGTTCGAGAATCGGCGTGATCTTGGCCACCGAGATGACGAAGCGCAGATCGCGTGCCGCTGGCTGTTTGAGCGCGAGGATGTCGATGCACAGGCGATCTATCTCCAGTTCGAGCCGGTCTATTTCGTCGTCGTTTTTGAGCACTTCGCGTGCCGCGTCCGAATCGCGCTCGACGAGCGCATACATGGCCCGTTGCAACGCCGTCTCGGTCTCTCCGCCGAGCAGCAGGACGCGATCTCTTAGGGCATCGAGCGCGCGATCGAGCGAACGGTGAATCTCCATGAGCGACCTCCTTGTCAGCTTCAACCGAACCGGCCCGTGATGTAGTCTTCCGTCAACTTTTGGTCCGGGTTGGTGAACATCTTCTCGGTCGTGTTGACTTCGATCAACTTCCCCATCCAGAAGAAGGCCGTGAAGTCAGACACACGCGCCGCCTGTTGCATGTTATGCGTAACGATGACGATGGTGTAATTCTTCTTCAACTCAACGATCAACTCTTCGATCTTCTGCGTCGCGATCGGATCGAGCGCCGACGCCGGTTCGTCCATCAACAGCACTTCCGGCTTGACGGCTAGCGCGCGCGCGATGCACAACCGTTGTTGCTGTCCACCGGAAAGCCCCAGCGCCGAAGCTTTCAACCGGTCTTTAACCTCCTCCCACAACGCGGCATCGCGCAGCGCCTGTTCGACGCGCGCTTCGAGTTCGGCGCGACTGCTGAACAGCCTGTTGATGCGCAGCCCGTAGGCGACATTTTCGAAGATCGATTTCGGGAACGGATTCGATTTTTGAAAGACCATGCCGACCTTGCGCCGCAAAGCGACGACATCTGTGCCCGGCGCGTAGATGTCGCGCCCATCGATCAACACGCGCCCCTCGATGCGCGTGTTCGGGACGATGTCGTTCATGCGATTCAAGGTCCGCAGAAAGGTCGATTTGCCGCAACCGGAAGGGCCGATGAAGGCCATCACGACGCGCTCCGGGATGTCGAGCGAAATATCGTGAAGCGCCTGCGTCCGCCCGTAAAAGAAGTTCAAGCTTTCGACGCGGATCTTGGGTGCCGCCGTGACCACCGGCGTGAAAAGGTCTACCTCGCCGGCGCGTCGCGCCTCTCTTTCGGTTGCAACTTTGATCGTCGGTGTTGGCGTTGACATAACCCCTTCTTAGTATCTTCGACGTGTGAAGAAACGCACCGCGAAGTTGATCGCCAAGATCAAAGCCATCAGCACGAGCGTCGCGGCCCACGCCTGCGCATGCCATTCATCGTAGGGCGAAATGGCATAGTTGTAAATCTGCACGGTCAACGACGCGATGGGTTGATCCAAGTAGAGGCTGAAGAAGCGGCTGCCGAAAGCCGTAAAAAGCAACGGGGCTGTTTCGCCAGCGATGCGCGCGATCGCCAACATCGCGCCAGTGGCGATGCCTGAAGCCGCCGCCGGCATGACGATGCCGAGCGTGGCGCGCCACTGCGGTGCGCCCAGCGCAAGCGCCGCCTCGCGCAAGCTGCCGGGCACGAGGCGGATCATCTCTTCGGTTGTGCGCGCGACGATGGGCACCATGATCACGGCCAAGGCGACGCTGCCAGCGAAGGCCGAAAACTGTTGCATCGGCAGCACGATCACCGCATAGACGAAGACGCCGACGACGATCGACGGCACGCCCGTCAACGTGTCGGCGACGAAGCGCACGAGGTTGCCGAAGCGTCCGCCACCGTATTCAGCCAGATAGAGGCCGGTCGCGATCCCAAATGGGATGCCCATCGCCGACGCAAGCGCGATCAACAGCAGCGACCCGACGATGGCGTTGCCGATGCCGCCGCCTTCGCCCACGGGCTTCGGCGTGTCGATTAAAAAGCGCCAGTTGAGCGCGCCGACGCCGCGCCAGATGATGTAGCCGAGGATCACCAGCAGCACCAGGACGGCAAACAGCGCGCACAACGCCGTCAGCGTCGTCATCGTCGCGCTCAGGATCCTACGCCTCTGATCGGTCTTCATCCGATCCTCCTTCCCACTACCTCACGCACGCGCCGAGCGGGTGCGTCGCGCCACGCTCCAGACGAGCAACCGCGCCAGCGCGTTGATGACGAACGTGACGAGAAATAGGATCAAGCCCAGTTCGATCAACGCGCTCAGATATAGATCCCCAGTCGCTTCGGTGAATTCGTTGGCGATCACCGAAGCGATGGTGTAGGCTGGATCAAAGAGCGAAAGGCTGATCTGCGGTCGGTTGCCGATGACCATGGTGACGGCCATCGTCTCGCCGATGGCTCGCCCCAAACCGAGAATCACGGCCCCCAAGATGCCGGGCGCGCCGTTGGCCAAGACGACGCGCGTCGTCTCCCACTTGGTCGCGCCCAGCGCAAGCGCCGCTTCGCGCTGCGTCATCGGCACGGCGGCCAACACATCGCGCACCACTGCCGAGATGATCGGCGTGATCATGATCGCCAAGATGATGCCACCGGTGAGCATGCCGATTCCCGTGATCGTCCCTTGGAAAAGGGGCGTCCACCCAAACGCTCGTTGCAGCGGTGGGCCTAATTCTTCGCGCACAAACGGCGCCAGAACGAAGATGCCCCACAACCCATAGACCACCGACGGGATGGCCGCCAGCAGATCGACGAGAAAAGCGATCGGACGGGCGATCTTCTTCGGCGCTTGTTCGACCAAAAAGATCGCCACCCCAATCGACAACGGGACGCTTAACACGAGCGCGACGAGCGACGAGACCACCGTGCCGTAAATGAACGGCAGGGCGCCGAACTCGCCAGCGACCGGGTTCCACGCGCGGCTCCACAAAAAGCCGAGACCGAACTCGGCGAAAGATAGGCGCGCGCGATAAGCCATCGCCACGATCATCGCCGCCAGCAACGCGATCATGAGCAACGCACACAAGAACAACGCGCTGCGAAAGATCGCGTCGCCCACATCGCCCGTAGGCGACAGCGCCCGCCGCCATCTGACCGCGCCCGCACCATACGCGGCCACGGGCGCGTGAGTTTCGGTCTGTGCGTTCTTCATCTTTTCGCCGTTGCCTTGCCGCCTGGCGAAAGAGCGGCGAAGAGACAGGCTCTCCGCGTCAGCTCAAGGCCGCAAAGGCTTTCCTCCAAAAGTAATTGAACGCAGCTTCTCTTCGACGCGCCGGACCACCGTTTCGGGCAACGGCGCATACTGCAACTCGCGCGCGAATCGCTGCCCGTCATGCACGGCCCACCAAAGAAAATCCACCAACGCCTTGCCCTTGGCCGCGTCCTCCTGCTCTTTGTAAACGAGGATGTAAGTGTAACTTGCAATCGGGTACGCAGCCGCGCCCGCCGCATCGGTGATCGAGATGCGCAGGTCGGCCGGCATGTTCGCCGCGCTTTCAGCCGCTGCTTCCGTCACCGAATCGAGCGTCGGTTCGATGTAGTTGCCGCTTCGGTTCTTGATGCGGGCGACGGGCAACTTGTTCTGCACAGCGTAGGCGAGTTCGACGTACCCGATGGTGTTCGGCGTTTGCTTGATCTGTCCGGTAACCCCTTCGTTTCCTTTGGCACCGAGTCCCAACGGCCATTTGACCGACGTGCCCGTACCCACCTTCTCCTTCCACTCGGGACTGATCTTGACGAGGTAGTCGGTGAACACGGCGGTGGTCCCGCTGCCATCCGAGCGATGGACCACCGTGATGTCAGCCGCTGGCAGCGTCACCGTCGGATTGTCGGCCTTGATGCGCGCGTCATCCCAGCGGCGAATTTTGCCGAGAAAGATGTCGGCGATCACTTCAGGCGAAAACCGAAGCGGCTCCTTCAGCTCCGGCAGATTGTAGGTGAGCACCACGGCGCCGAGCACGGTGGGGATGTGGAGGATCTCACGCGGGAAATTGCTCAGCTCTTGGTCATCGACCGGGATGTCGGTCGCGCCGAAATCGATCGTGCGCGCTTCGATCTGCTTGATGCCGCCGCCTGAGCCAATCGATTGGTAATCGATGCGCACGTTCGGATTGGTCTTCGCGTACTCGCTCAGCCACTTTTGATAAAGCGGGTTGGGGAAGGTGGCGCCAGCGCCTTGCAACCGAACGACGCCGCCATCAACCGGCCCGCGCTGCCCGCTGCAAGCTTGAAAGATGAGCGATGTTGCCAACAACACCGCCGTAAGCACGCCCTTGAAAGCATGCGACATTCTTCATCTCCTCGATCTCAAAAGAGGCGTCGGTAGAACCCATCGAGCGTACACACACGATGTTACATTTTTCTGAACTCGAACTGAATCTTGAATGAACTACGAACCGCATGATGAAGTCAAGCCGAAGCGCGCTCGCGCCCCTAGCCCTCGCCTTCACCATCTGAGAGCAGCCGATAGCCGACGTTGATCATCGTCTCGATGCGCAACCCGAAGGGCGCAAGCCGCCGCCGCAAGCGGTAGATGTGGACGTGTAAACTTTCCGGGTTGAACGGCGCACGTCGGCCCCACGCATAGCGCCAGATCTCCTCTGCCGGCACGACGCGCTCGATGTTGCGCGCCAAGCGCGAGAGGATCAAGAACTCTTTGCGCGGAAGCTGTATGGGTCGCCCGCTGCACGCGGCGTAGTAGTTTTCGTGTTCAACTCTCAATCTCCCATCATCGTAGATATCCGGTTCCGGCTCAGCAGCGCGCAGTGCCGCCGGTGGACGCCTCAGGTTGCGGATGTGTCTCATGGCTGCTAAAGCGTTCCCATTGAAGATTGCTTTCAGCCTCTCGCGCGGCGGGGAGGAGATCCTCCCCACCGCGCAAGGGCAAAGACGCGAAACTGTGATGGCCTTAAAACTTCAATCTCAATCCGAACTGCATGACGCGCGGGCCGCCGACGGTGTTCAGGATCTTGCCGAAGTCCGAACCGTCTTGCAGGTCGTTGTTCGGATTGGCGAAGTTGGCCGTGTTCGTCACGTTGAAGACATCCCATCGCAGCTCGACGGCGACGCGCTCGGTGAACTGCGTGTTCTTGGAAAGGCCGAGGTCGAACCGGCGCTGAGCTGGGCCGCGTAGCACGTTGCGCCCCAAGCTTCCGAAGCCGAAGTTGGCCAGATAGCCCCCCGTCGGCGTCAACGGCGAGCAGAGCACCGTCGGATTGAAGTATTGCTCCACGCGATCGGGACCGGATTGGCGCAACTGCTCCAGCGTCCCACACAAGCTGGGCCGCCCAAATCCGAGGCGATAAAGTCCACCCGAACCGCGCGCCAGCCCCGTGTATTGCGCTGCGTTCGCCACTTCAGGCTCCGACGCGAAGAGCGAAAAGGGCGTGCCCGATTGGAACTGCAGGAAACCAGAGAGCCGCCAGCCGGTCAGCAAGCGCGAATTGGAGCCGAAGCTCGGCAGATCGTAAACGAAGCTCGCGCTGAAGCGATGCGTGCGGTCGAAATCCGAAAGCGCCCGATTGCTTGACAGGTCCCGTTGATTGCCTTGCACGACAAAGCCCACGTTAGGCACATCGGGCTTGCCGCTGCCGGCGGTGCTGCCTGGATCGGCGGAACTCGTGTCGATCGACTTCGAGAAGGTGTAGGCGACGTTGAACTGAAGGCCATCAGTGAAACGGCGCGTCAAACTGAACTGCGCTGCGTTGTAGATCGAGTTTCCGTTCGATTGCAGTAGCAACGCTTCCGGGATGTTGAAGCCCAAGATCGGTCCACGCGCTTCAAAGCCGATCACCGAACCGTTCGGGTCGCTCAGGTTGTAATCAACCGCCAAGCCGGCGACCTGATTCGGGAAGCCGAAGGCGATGCCGCGCCCTCGCTCGCGTTCGCTGGAAGCAGCGCGCAGCGGCCCACGCAGCGCGTTGGCGTTCCCTGTGCGCGCCACCTCGACTTGATACGCGGCGTTGTAAGCCTCGTTGAAGCGCCGAAAGATGTGATCGGGCGTCGCCGGATCATTCAGGTCGTAACCTTGATTGAAGGCCACGGCCTGAAGGAGTTTGGTCCCTTTGGTGCCGACGTAGCGCGCTTCGAGCAACAGGTTGGGCGTCAGCTCGAATTGCACGCCAAGGTTCCATTGTTGCACGTAGGGCGTGCGCAGATTGCGATCGACGGCACGAAATTCAAAGGTCTCGGCGATGTTGCCGCGCGAAGGTTGTCCGGTCACGATGTCGATCGGGTTGTTGGTCCCGTCGGCTTGACGGGTGACGGGCGTATTGTCGCGGATGACGTAGGTGATGACGTTGCCGCTGCGGACCAACTGGATGCGGTTCGGCAAGAAGCGGTTGAAGGCGAAGTTCGGATCGTTTGGGAACTGCTGCGAAAAGGCCCGGTCAAGCGGCACAGCGCGCGTTGGCGCGGTCACTTCGATCTCGCGCAAGAAGGGGTAGTTCGAAAAGACGGTGTTGATGAAGGCAGCGCTTGGGCGATCGTAGAAGATGCCGTAACCGCCGCGGACCACCAACCGACCGCTGTCGAGCGGCGAGTAGGCGAAACCGACACGGGGCGCGAAGTTGTTCAGATCTTGCCCCTTCAGCGTGTGCTTGTTGTTCACCTTGGTCGAAGCGGCAATGGCCTCGTCGATGACGACGTAGCCCGTTGGCTGCACGTTGCTTGGCACGATGAAGCCGCTGACGGGGTTCTCCGTGTTGTTGAGCAAAGCGAGATCGAAATTGCCGATGCGTCCCTGCCTCTCTTCGGGCCAGCCGAACCAATCCCAACGCACGCCGAGGTTCAAAGTCAAGCGGCGATTGACTTTCCAATCATCGGCGATGAACAAACTGAGATCGCGGAAGCGAAAGCTTTTGTCTGTGACGCCGAATTGCGTATCCGCTTCGGTGCCGAAACCGGCGAGGAATTGCGTGAAGTTTTCGAACTTCTCGAATTCGGTCGCCTGCTCCTCTGGCAGGTTGGTATCGTACTGGTGGCGCTTGAACTCGCCGCCGAGGCGCAAGGTGTGCTCGCCGCGCACATAAGTCAAGTTGTCGGCGAAGCTGAAGGTTTGCTGTTTACGTCGGTTGAATGAGTCGTTGGGTCCACCGAAGGAGAGGTTCGACAGGTTGTTGCGCCAGATGTAGTGGCCCAGTCGTTGCGTTCCGGGGCTGTTGTCGAAGAAGGTTGCTGGGTTGGGCACGCCTACCGATTCGTTGGTGATCGCGAGAAACGGGTCGTCCAACTGGCGCGTGTTGTTCAAGTAGAAGAAGCCGAAGCGGGCTTCATTGATCAAATTGGCGTTGAAGACATGCGTATCCGAGATGGCCAGCGTTCGGTTGCGATCGTTGCGCTTCAACGTCACGGGCGAGGCAAGGCTCGACGGATCTGGGAAGGGATCGAAACCGGGGAAATCAGCGAAGAAGAAAGTGCCGCTCAAACGGTTGGCCGCCGTCAACTGTCCATCGAGCCGGAGGGTGAACTGATCCTGCTCGAACTCCGCCGGAAAGACGTTGCGCTGCCGGACGAACGGGTTCCCACCAACCCACTGCCCGACCGTCTGATCGCGGAAGGTGGACGCTATTCCGGCGCGCGGCGTGGGAACGAAAAAGTCGCCGGTTGCCGGATTGCGAAGGTTCAGAATGCGCAGCGCCACGGGCGAGATCTGCTGGACTGTGAGCGGGAAGTTCGGATTGAGCTGTTTGAAGGCCGCGACCAAAGCTTCGGCGGTGCGCTCGCCCTGAATCAAGCGCAAGGCTTCAGGCAGCACCGTAATGCTGCTCGCCGTTGGGACGAAACCGGTCTTGGCTTTGGTCCGCTGGTAACCGCCGAAGAAGAAGAAACGATCCTTGACGATCGGGCCGCCTAAAGTGAACCCGCCTTCGTGTCGGCGCGCGCGCGGGCGCTCGATTCCGTCGCGGTTGAAGAAGAAATCATTGGCGTTGAATTTCTCGTGTTGGAGATAGTAATAGACCGTTCCATTGAGTTGATTGGTGCCGCTGCGCGTGACGAGCTGGAAATTGCCGCCGCCGCTTCGCCCCGTTGAAGCATCGTAAAGACTCGTTTGAAGCTTCACTTCGGCGAGCGTCTCAGGCGCAGGCGCGATGTTGTCGTTGAGCGACCCTTCGTTGGTCGTGATGTTGGTCGCGTCGATGCCGTTGAAAAAGAGGCTTGTCGAAGTGGTGCGCGTTCCGTTGACCGACGGCGAGATGTTGCCGTTGCTGTTGGTCAGCACGGGCGGCAGATCGGCGCTGACGCCCGCCTCGGCGCTCAGCAGGTGAGTAAAGCTTCGCGTCGAGGTCGGCACGCGGACCAACTCTTCAGCCGAAAGCTGACGGAACGTCGCTGCCGTATCAGGCGTCAGCAACGAGGCGTTCTCGGTGACGGTGATCGCTGCGCCGATTTCGCCCACTTCCAAGCGATCTTCCAGCGTGCGCGGCACGGCGGCTTCGACCGAAACGCGCTCGCGCACAAGCTTTTTGAAGCCGGCCATTTCGTACGTGATTTCGTAATCGCCGACGGGAAGCGCCGGCACGGTCCAACGTCCTTCGCCGTTGGTCGAAACGATGCGCTGCAATCCCGTCTGCGGATCCCGCACGGTGACGGTAACGCCCGCCAGCACGGCGCCGTTGGCATCGGTCACAATGCCGCTCAAGCTGCCAGTCGGGCCGCTTTGCGCACGGCCGGTGAACTCCGTACCGTCCACAAACGGCGCAAGACTCATGAAGAGAAAGGTCATTAAGCCATGCAGGCTTATCTGGTTTCGACGGGGTCGTGTGTGATTCATCGTGGTCACTCCTTTTCTCTCAAGCGTCGAGGCTGTCGCTCCCGTTTGAAAAGCGATTGCGCGCCAGCATTTCACGACCGGTTTAATTCAAGGTGAACGGTGTCTTAAAATTCGGTTAACGCCGTGCCGTTGCCGCGGCAACCGACGAACGCCCTGCAAGCGAACGGCGTCTTGAAGTCGGTTGATGCTCCTCATAGCGACAAAGGCTTGTTCGTAGCAGGAAGAGGACCGCGCTTCTGGCTGGTCGTGGTCCTCGGCAACGTATGGCAGAGATCATCGGGAAAAGCTTGGCGAAGGGCGGCAAATGAGTTAAAAAGATGGACGCCATGCATCGCCCCCTCGAAAAGGAGCAGAAAACCAACCATGATGAACCGACGCGACGCGATAAGGAGCGCTGGCGCCGCGCTCACAGCGGCATTCTTCTCGAGATCGACCTCTTCCGCCCCACAACAAGCAGCGCGCAAAGCCGTTCAACGCGGGCGCCTTCGGCAATCCGTTTCGCGTTGGCCGTACAACCGTATTCCGTTAACCGATTTTGCGCGTGCCGTAGCCGAGATGGGCTTGACGGCGATCGATCTGTTGCGCGAAGAAGAATGGCCCATCGTGCGGCGTTACGGTCTGACCTGCTCGATGGGTTATCCGGCGGTGGGCGCCGAGATCACGCGGGGTCTTAACGATCGCGCTAATCACGATCTGATCGTGAAAGGTTTTCAGCAGAGCATTCCCGTGGCGGCGAAATCGGGCGTGCCGAACCTGATCGCCTTTTTCGGCAACCGACGCGGCATGAGCGATGCTGAAGCGATTGAAAACTGCGTCGCTGGACTCAACCGCATCAAGAAGATGGCCGAGGATTACGGCGTCAACATCTGCATCGAACTGCTCAACAGCAAATCCGATCACAAAGATTATCAAGGAGATCGCACGTCGTTCGGCGTGCAAGTGGTCAAAGCCGTCGCTTCGCCGCGCGTCAAGCTTCTTTACGACATCTACCACATGCAGATCATGGAAGGCGACATCATCCGCACGATCCGAGAGAACCACTCGTACATCGCCCACTATCATACGGGCGGTGTCCCCGGGCGGCACGAACTGGACGATACGCAAGAGCTGAACTGGCCCGCCATCTGTCGCGCCATCGTCGAAACGGGGTTTAAAGGCTATCTCGCGCACGAATTCATCCCGACACGCGATCCGCTTCAGTCTTTGCGCGAAGCCGTGATCCTTTGTGACGTTTGACCTAGGCTCAGCCGCCGCAAGTTCCGAACTGAGGACGAGGTGGATTTGCCCGCTTTTCCATACTTCCGGCAGCTTCGAGCGCACCGCAGTAAAAGCAAGCGTGTGCTTCATCCCATGCACACGGGATAAAGCACACGCGCCCTGAAACGCCCCGCTCTTTACAGAAACGGCCTCGTCGGAAAGCGTTTCACACAGCTATCAGAAATTGAACCTCACAGCCAGTTGCACTTGGCGATTGGTGCCCAATCCGACTGTCCTTTCCACCGTGCGGTTCAAGATGCCGAAAACGCCCGCCGCCGCCTGTGTGAACGGCTGCCCCGGCTGAACGCGATTGCTTTCGGCAAGAGAACTGTTGGGCAGCGCGTTCGGCAGCGTCACGGGCGGATTGGCGAAGTTCGTAATGTTGAACAAATTGAAGAATTCGGCGCGAAGCTCAAGGTTGCTTCGCTCGGCGAGCGGGAAACGCTTGACGATAACCAGATCGAACTGCTTGAAGTTCGGCCCGCGCAACAGACCACGCTTTAGGTTGCCGAACTTTCCGGGCGCCGGGATGGCGAACGCCGCCGGATTCAAGAAGCGGCGATCATCGCCGAGGTACGGGTTGACGCCTGGAATGAGATCGGGGCGGCGCACGTTGCGCGATGAACCGCCGCCGGGCGTGTTGATCACGGCGCGCCGATCCGGCGCCGGATTGTTGAAGACGTTGCCGTTGGCATCGACGTAAACGATGTCCGGTCGCACGACGCGAACGTCGAGCGGCAATCCGCTCCGCGCGTTGAAGATGGCCGCGAGCTCCCAGTTTCCGATCAACGCTTGACCGAGCGCGCCCACGTCGCGCAAAAAGGCTTGCCCGCGACCGAACGGGAGCGAGTAAACGGCGCTCAAGTTGAAGCTATGGCGAATGTCGAAAGCGTTATAGCCGCGGTCGTAGTTGTAATCGAACGGGTTGCCGGCGGTGAGCGCTTCGTTCGACCCGCTCGAATTGCCATAGCTGCGGCCGAGCGTATATTGCGAGTTAAGCGTCAAACCAGAGGTCAACCTTCGGCTCAGCGCAAGTTGCAGCGCGTTGTAGCTATCGCTTCCGCCGCTCGTCTTGAAGTCGATCTCGGCATACGGACGCAGAACTCGGTTTCCCTGCACGATGTCGAATTGTCGCACGACGACGGCGCGCACAAGATTTCCTGTTGCGTCGACTTCATTGATGATGCCGACCCCGGTCGGATAGTTCGAGCCAGTCAGCACGGTCGCCGAACCTGGCAGAATGCGATTGGTGAAGTTGCGCAAGAAGAGGTTGCGCCCCTGGCTTCCGACGTAAGCCGCTGTCAGCACGAGTTTGTAAGCAAGTTCCTGTTGCAGCGAGACGCTGTACTGGTAAACGCGCTCGGGGATCTCGTATTCGGGAGCGTAGGCGCGCGGCTGGAACCGTCGGTCGAGCGGATTGTTGATGAAGTTCGCCGTCAGCACCGCCGGGTCTTGCGGAAAAGCGTTGGCGACGTTGCTCAAGGTGGAACTGACGCGGTCGCTCTCGATGGGTTGAATCTGATCCTCCGTTTGGCCGGGTCCGTAGTAGATGCCAAATCCGGCGCGCAAAACGGTGCGTCCGCCGCCGAAAAAGCCGCGTCCGTTCGGCTTCGGCATCCAAGCCACGGCGACGCGCGGGCCGAAATTGGTCCGGCTCGATTTGAAATAGGGTCTATCGGGCGCAAGCAGTGTCCCGTTGTTGATGTCGAAGACGACGGCCAAATTGCGCGCCTCTCTGAGCGGCGTGTAATACTCGTAACGCAAGCCGTAGTTGAGCGTCAGATTAGGCCGCACGCGCCACTCATCCTGCGCGTAGCCGATGTAATACTCTTGTTTGGCGAAGCGCTCGCCGGTCGCGCCGTTGTTGAAGACGCTCGGCGCGCTCAGGTCGCCGAGGAACTGGACCGACTGCGCCGTGTTCGCCAAAAACGCGCTCAGGTTCTGATAGGTATAGGTCGTCCCGCCGAGCCGATCCGTGTACATGCGCACGAGGCGGATTTCGCCGCCGAGTTTGATGGCGTGATTGCCCCGCGTGTGGTTCAAATTATCGATGAACGAGATCGAATAGGGCGTGTACGGTGCACCGCGCCCGTTGGTCGCGCTGTTCTGACGCAAGAGTCCACCCGGCACGGCGACGCCTGACGAAGAGCCTTGTCCGGCGATGCCGACGTTGGCGACGCTGCCCGTGATGTTGATCGTGAGGCGCGAAAGATCTATGCCGTTGACCGTCGGGGCGATGCCGTTGACGCGCGTCAACGCTTCGTTGAAGCCGATCTTGGTCTCGTTGATCGTCTGCGGCGTCAGCACTTGTTGAAAAGAGAGCACGGCGTTTTGCGGCACGGCGCGCACGAAGGCGCGACGCCCCGTGACGCCTTCCGGTTGGTCGTTGGTCCCTTGATCGCGGTAGTAGCGGAAGAAGAGCGAATATCGGTCGTTGAACTTGTAGTCGAAACGCGCGCCGACGGCGTTTTCGTCCACGCGCGCGACCGATTGCAGTTGCGCGATCTCGAAATCGGGGTTAGCCGAAGCGCCGGGCAAAATCACCGCTCCCGGCCCGCGAAACGCATCGAGCAACGGCACAATGGCCGGCACAGCCCGCGCGCGCACCGCGGCGGAAGGCACGGCTTCGATCGAGTTGATGCCGGAACGGAGTCTGTATCCTTCGTAGCTCAGGAAGAAGAAGAAGCGGTTCGGGATGATCGGCCCGCCGATGGAACCGCCGAATTGGTTCAACCGAAGCGGCGATTTTTTGTCGAGATCGAAGAAATTGCGCGCATCGAGCGCATCGTTACGCAAATACTCAAAGGCCGAACCGTGAAACTCATTTGAACCTGATTTGCTGATGACGGTGATCTGTCCGCCCGTGCCCGTGCCGTATTCCGCCGGGTAGCTGTTCGATTCGACGCGAAACTCTTGTACGTTCTCCAAGCTCGTCTGCAAACGGAAGGGCGACGGGATTTCGCCGTTCAGGTTGCCGGGCGAAGCATCGATGATCGCCGTGCCTTCGATGCCGTCCAGACGAATGATGTTCTGCTCGACGGCGCGTCCCGAAAAACGTATGTCGCCGTATGTGCCGGAGCCGCTGTTGACCGATCCCGGCGCCTGCAAGTAGAGCTGCGATAGCTGCCGTCCGTTGATCGGAAGCGACTGCACTTCGCGCTGATTGACGTTGGCGCCAATGCGCGCTGAACTCATGTCGATCGCCGCTTCGTCGGCGCTCACGACGTTGACCGAAGCGGCAATGCCAACGGGCTGCAAAGTGAGGTTCAAATTCAGCTCTTGACCGACAGCTAACAGGACGCCCGAAACTTGCGCCGGAGCGAAATTAGGCGCGCTGGCGACGATGCTGTAGCTGGATGGTTTGAGCGTCGTCACCGCATAGAATCCATCTTGGTTCGTCGTGGCAGAACGCTCTTCGCCTGTGCGTTCGTTGCGTACGGTGATGGTCGCGCCGGCGACTACCGCGCCGTTGATGTCGCGCACCAAACCGTTGATGCGCCCCTGATCCGTTTGCGCCGCGGCCCAAGCTCCGAAGCACAACCAGACCGATAGCGAGAAGGCGAGCCGCCAAGCCAAACTACGAATCATCAAGCGTGACATCGGTTCCTCCTACAGGATTGATGAAGACGGTCATCACCCACGGTCCGCCGAAAGAGGCAGACGCAGGCGGACCGAGATCCGCTGGCGGAGGGTCGTTTGAGGCAGCTCGAACGAACAGCACGTTACTGCGCCGACATTAAGACGGGTTGAATAGAACCTTAAATGTTCGTTACATGAAAAAAGATCGGGCACCTCCTGTTGGCCAATCGCCCCCGCTAAAGGGTGGCAAGAAGGCTCGTTTTGGCGCAAAATCTCCGGGGGACTGCCGCAACGTCCGTGCGGCGAAGTCTTCAGACTTGAAACAAGCAACGCCCGGTGAACGTATTTCAAAGATGCACGGAGAAAGAGACTGATATCGAATTTTCGTCAACGAACTCGAGGCGCGTTCGGCAAACCGATTCGTCGGCAAACGAAGGGGTTAGCCACGATGTACTGGTCTTATTGGGGAGTAAAGAGCCGAGTATTCGGCGTTCGTCACCATGACCGGAGACGAAGAGGACTTGCGCGCGCGTCTGGCGCAGGCTATTGAACGATTCGGTTACCAAGTGATCAGCGATCTGCCACTTATCGCTCGGCGGCGCGCGCACTTTTGGGGCAAGCTCGGCCTGTCCTACGAGCTCTTCGATTACAGTGCGAAACTGACCGTCACCTTGCGCCAACAACGCCCCCGCCTCTTCAAAGTCACTTTCGACTACGAAATCGACCACCCATTTCTTTCTTCCAAAGACGGCAAATTGCTGGAACTCGAAGCGGAAGCCATTGCCGCCAGCGCGGCGCAGCGAAACTTTGCGCTGGTGTGCTATGCGTGCGGCGCGTCGGCTGCCGAAGACTCGCGCTTTTGTCGGCGTTGCGGCGCGCCGATGAACACGCTCATGGAACCGAGCGAAACCGAACTGATGAAACTCGGCAGCGGGTTGAGGAGCGCCTACCAGCAGACGTGGGCGAGCCTCATCCTCGTTCTCTTCGCCGCCATCGTCATCGCGATAGCCAGCAAACCCAGTACTTTTTTGCCGCTCTTCTTCGTGCTGCTTGGTGCGGCGCAGCTTTCGTGGACGCTGAGGAAGATGCGCGCGACGTTCAAGAAGCTGGAGCGCAAACAACCGAAGACGCTCATCGTTGGACCGAGTCCGACGGCACAGCTTCCTCCTCCCTCGCACGCCATCAAATCGCACGCCGCGCCACCATCGATCGCTGAAGGGACGACGGAACTACTCGAAAACGACCAGCAAAGCTCCAAGCAGGAAGAGGGGCGAATCCTCGATTCACGAGGCCCCCGCTGGTGGAGATGGCGAAGCAGAACGCAGCCTTTCGGGCAAATCCGCGATCCTTGTGAATTCGCCCGGCGTCGGACCAACACCCTCGCTCCGCTTCGGTAGCCTATCCTGCGAGTCCGCTGGTCCGGCGGAGACCACCACTGCGGCGAACGTTCGCCGCAATGGGCCGTTGTCAGCTAGCCACACGCGGCGCGCGCTGCGCTGCGAGTCACCCGGCTGCGCGCCGCGGCTTTGAGAACTGTGGGCGACTTGAGCGCGGTCAAAACCTGAGGATCGTATCGATTTGCAAGCGCGCCGTCGGATGATTGAGCGACCCCGGAGGCGTGTTACCGAAGACGCCGAGCAGACCGTGCATCCGTTGCGTGACGATGCCGGTCACATTGATCACGACGCGCGCATCAGCGGCGTAACTGAAGACGAAGCGGTGCGCGCGCACGTCTGACTGGCGCTCGATGTCGGAGAAGTTAAATGGCGTCAAAACGGCATCCTTTTCGATGCGCATCAAGGTGTAACCGAAGAGCATGTCGCCGCGTTCGCGCGTTTTGCCGACTTGCAGCTCAGCCCAGTAGCCCGCGCCCTCATCGTTTGGCAGCACGAGAGGGTTGCCATTTGGTCCGGCGATGGTCACCGGACGAGTGCGCGTGTTGACGACGGAGTTGAAGATCAGCGTGACGGGGAAGCGGCGGTTGTGCGCCAATTCGAGCTTGCCGATGAAATCGATCAAGTTAAAGCCAGATGCGAGCCGCCCGTCGCGATTGATGGCGTTGTTGGTCGCAGACGACAGTCCGAGGTTTCCATTTCCCGCAACGAGCAGATCGCGTGGGATGACGACCTGTGCAGTGACCGTCTGCGCTGGCGTCGTTGCGGTTGCCGGGATTTTGACCGTGACGGGCAATTGCACTCCGTTGCCGAAAAATTGCGCGGGCGTGATGAACTGCGTGCCCGAAAAATAGATCTCGGCCACAGCAAGCGTTAACCGAGTTCTCTCGCCGAAAGCCAGACGCGCTCGCGCTTGTGCACCGAAGAGCGCCAGATCGCGCCCGGCACGGCGCGATTCTTCAAGGTTCAACCTGCCGTTTTGGTCCACCACCAACGTCGCATTGCGTTCGAGAAAGGGGAACTGCCACGCGACTGCGGCAAGCTCGCGCACCGTGCCGGTCTCGAAGCTCTTGGTGTAAGACTGACTGAAGCCTTCGAATTGCAGATCTTCATCGAAGGTCATCTCGGTCCGAAGCCACGGCGCTTCAAATTTGCCGCCCTGCAACTTCAAACCGGCAAGGCGCTTCGGCGTCCAAGCGACGAAGGCTTGATCGAGCGCAAACGGTTTGCGATTGAAGAAATCGGTCAACGTTTGATTGGACGAAATAGCATCCGCATAACTTCCGGTTGCAAGCCGCAACCCCCAAGCCAGATCGCGTCCAACGGTGCCGCGCATCGCCAACCGGGCGCGCACGCGCAAGCGGTGACGTGAAGAAAGATCGTTGCCGACTGTGCCAGGGATGGCGAGGCTCGGTTGCGCGTTCAATTGCCCGTAAAAGCCCTCGTAGCGAAGGCGCAGGTCGCCGCTGAAACTGATCGAGCCGAGCTGCCGACGCACGGTCTCAGCGGTCCGCTTGCTCTCGGCTTCAACCCGCGTAAGGCGCGCCTCAACACCTTGCCCGACCGGCGCGGCCTGCGCGCTGGTCGTCGAATCGCGCGGCTCGACGCTTGCCGGTTGAATCGCACCGCGAGGCGACTCTTTTGAATCTGTTGTCGAAGAGCGCCCGTTGGCAGCAGCGAGACCGACCGAATCGCGCGAACCATTTGCGACCGCTTGAGCTTCGATGCGCGCGCGCATCTCTTCGATGAGACGCATTTGCGCAGCCAGCGCCGCGCGTAGCCGCTCGATCTCCGCACGTTGCGCGCGCAGTTCGCGTCGCATCTCATCGAGCGCGCGTGCATCGGAAGAGGCTGCTGCGTCGGGGGTTAGGCGCTCTTGCGCGACGGCGATCGAGCTGAACGCAAGCTGAACGAGCAGGTACACAAAAAAAGGGCGGAGCTTCGGTTTGTTCATCGGCAAAGCATCCTCTTCCCAGTTGTGGTTGAGATCGAAAGGCAGTGCGATCCGCGCTTCGCGCGAGCTGCAACAAGCCCCAGTCGCGCTCTTTCACGTTTCGCGACGAGCCGAAACGCGCTAAAGCTGGCGGTCGCTCAATGTCCGCTAAAAGCCGCGCTGTTACCGAATCCATCCATCGCCTGCCGACGAGCGATTTCATTGCGCCTTCGGCGTCGAGATTCTGCCGTAATGGTTCTCAGCGCGTGATGAAAGGCCAGCAGGATCTGCGTCATATCTTGCACGGATCGAACCGACTGACTGTCGCTGCGCGCGATCATCGCCACGGCGACCTCGCTACTTAACTCGTTGGCAATCGACACGGGTCAAGCGGCTCCTGTGTGATACTCGGGAAAGCTTCAGAAGCTTACCGAGTATAGCCCGACCCGTACGGGGAATCCAACCGGTCGGCGTTAACAAAAAGTTACATGAAAGTTACGCAAAGAAAGCTCGGCGGCGCATATAACCGGTCTTGGGAGCGGCAAATCCGCCCAACGCCCAAGTGAAACGACTTTCGTCGTGCGCCCAATCCGCAACCCACCCCGCGCGCAAGGCAACTCGCCGGACCGACTGTGCCCACCGTCACGGCTGTTGGAATCGCGCGCCGTTCGGAGTAAACTTTTGTGGCGCGAACGGAAGTAACCGCCGAAGGCAAAGCTGGCTGCCATACTCGTCCGGCGCGGAACCGTTTCCGATTTCGTGCGCATGAATTCGCGCTTTGAAAGCTCCCGGTAAACTCGGTTCAGTGCCCGAAATGGGCCGCAAAACTTTTTGAGTCGCTATGTCATCCTACTCACTCATGCAGAAGACCCGCTCCTTCATGCGCTTTAATCGCCTGCGCGATCTCGTTTCCGATTCGATGGCAATCGACATGGGATCGGCTTCGACGATCATCGCCGTGCGCGGGCGCGGCATCGTCGTCGATGAACCGTCCGTGGTCGCCGTCAACAAGATCACCGGCGAAGTGGTGGCCATCGGACGCGAAGCCCAAGAGATGTGGGGGCGCGAAGCGCGCGATATCACGTTGATCGCGCCGCTAGTCGATGGCGTGGTCGCCGATTTCGAACGCACGCAGCAGATGCTCGAATACTTCGTGCGCAAGGCGCGCAGCGGTTTTTCGCATTTCAGCCGCCGCGCTATCATGAGCGTGCTATCGGGCGTCACCCAAGTCGAACAGCGCGCGTTGCTGGCCGCCGCCGAACACGCTCACATCGGGCGCGTTTATATGGTCGAAGAGGGACTCGCCGCAGCCATCGGCGCCGGCATTCGCGTTGACGATCCGCACGCGGCAGCCGTGGTGGACATCGGCGCGAGCACGACCAACGTCGCCGTCGTCGCGCGCGGCACGATCATTCAATCGCACGCCGAACGGATCGGGAGCTCCGACATCGACGCGGCCATCCTCGACCGTTTGCGCCGTTACCGCGGCCTGATCATCGGCGAACCGACCGCCGAGCGGTTGAAGATCGATCTCGGTTCGGCCATCGAGCCAAAAGATCCAGATAAGCGCATCAACGTGCGCGGGCGAGATGTTCAAACGGGGCGGCCCGGCGCAGTTGATGTCACAGCGGGCGAGATCTACATCGTTACGCAAGCCATCGTGCGCAAGATCGCCGAAGAGGTGCGCAATTCGCTCGCCGAGTTGCAACCCGAAGTCGCCGCCGACATTTACGACCGCGGCATTATCTTGACGGGCGGCGGCGCACTGCTTGAAGGCATGGCGCAGTTTTTGCAGAAAGAGACGCAACTGGCAACGCGCGTCGCCGACGAGCCGCGCTACGCCATCGTGCGCGGGCTGGCTCAGCTTTTCGACGAACCGCTTCTACTGCGGCGCGTCACCCGGCAAGAGCACTATCCGATCGTCGGCGCTCAACCGAGTCCTTTGGAGGGTTAACGTCAACTGGCGGTCACCATCTTCAACAGTCGCTTTGTGCGGGCGTGCGGTGAACGGCACGGACGCGCCCCCCTTCGATCAATCATTCCAGAGGGGAGGTGTAAGCATGCTCAGACATACCGGTCGAACGATGATCTTTCTGGCTTTCGCCTCAATCGCACCGTTGGCTCACGCGCAAGGGACCATTTCGCCCGAAAAGCTGGCGCTCATTCGGCAGCTCAATGACCTGCTTCAAGTGAGAAACAACGCCACCCAGATCTCCGAGTTACTCGACAACTTCTTTGTAGAACAACTAAAGCAAAGCTTCGAAGCAACCATCGCGGTCGATCCAAGCCTGACGCCGACACAAAAGAAGCGAATCATCGAGTCGTTTGCCGCGAGACTCGACGCAACGAACCGGAAGATACGCGAAAGGGTGGCGCAGAGGATCGATTTCGCCGCCATTGCCGAAGAGTTTCAAACCGAGATCTACGACCAACTCTTCACCACTGAAGAGCTGCAAGCGCTGGTTGCATTCTACCGCTCTCCCGTTGGGCAAAAGATCGTGACGCTTACGCCGCGCATGGCCGCCGAAGCCGTGCAAAAGGCTCAACTCAAGCTCTGGCCGCAAATGGATATGGTACTTCGTGAATTGCTGACCGAAGAGTTGAAACGGTACGGCATCAAAGGTCCGCCCGCGAGGACGCGTGACTGATCCGCCTTCCTTCCGACGGGAAGCAAAAGCGGGTTGAAGCATCGGCAGGCGACGCCGCTTTTTCTCTCGAACACGGCTCCTGCCCGCGTCCAACATCTTTGCGCGCTAACGCGCACGTAAGCGGCGCGGTTAAGGTCACTGCGAGCATGAGTCTCTTCGGTTTTTTCAACAGGAAGTTTCAGGTTGCGCGCGTGCGCGCCATTCCGGTGCGCATCGATGGGCGCTGGTTCATCATCTTCGCGTTGAGCGTTTACGTTCTCGCCATCAATTTCACGCGCGGGACGACGACGACGCGCCTTGTGCGCGTTGATGAACCTTTGGCTTGGGCGATCGGCGTCGCAACAACGGTGGCGCTCTTTCTTTCGATCTTCGGTCACGAGCTGGCGCACGCGCTCGTCGCCCGCGCCGAAGGGATAGAGATCGAAGAGATCGTGCTCCATCCTTTCGGTGGCTTGGCGCGTTTGCGGCGCGAACCTGAGGATCCAGGAGCGGAATTTCGCATCGCGCTCGCCGGACCGGCGTCGAGTTTCGTCTTCGCGCTCGTCGCCTTCGGCGCGATGACGCTGGCCGCGACGGCGAAGTTTTACGTGGCCGCGGCGGCCTTCTTCATCGTCGGGTGGTGGAATCTGCTGATCGCCGTCTTCAATCTATTGCCCGGTTATCCGCTCGATGGCGGGCGCATCCTGCGCGCCTTTCTCTGGCACCGCACAGGACGCTTGCGCGAAGCGACGCGCACAGCCTGTTTGGGCGGACAGATCATCGCCGCCTTGCTCGTCGTTTTCGGTCTCTACTTCTACTTCCGTCTCGGCGATCCGTTCATGGCGCTCTGGTCCGGTTTGGTCGGCCTCTTCCTGTGGGATGCGGCGCGCGCTGTGCTCCGTCCAGCGAGCGAACGCTGTGTCGCCGACATCATGCTCGCTCCGATGGCGCTCGATCCCGACCTTCTCATCAGCCACTTCATCAATAACATCTTGCCGCTGCATCAGCGGACCGTCTATCTGATCGCACGCGACGGACGGCTCTACGGGCTGCTATCTTTGGAAGATTTGAGCCGACTTACACCTGACAAGTGGTACCGAACGCGCGTCGCGGAAGCGATGCGCCCCGTCAACAAGGATCTCATCGTCGAAGCTTCCATGCCGCTCCGCTCCGCTATAGAGAAGATGAAGCGAAATGGATTGCGTGCGTTGGTCGTCGTTGATGAAAAGGGGACGTTGATTGGACTGATTGATGCCTTAGGACATAAGTTTTAGCGCTTCGGGTTCGACGTTCTTTCGCTGGGGCGCGTCGAAGCTGAGGTGTAACAATACGCCGAGTTTAAACGACCCACACGCGGACTTGTTTTCGGCACCGCAGTTCGTCTCCGGCCCTCGAAAAATTTAACCGGTGATCGCGCGCGCGTGATATAATCTTCGCTCTTTGTTGGGAGCGACCTTTCTTCCGTCAGGTCAAAAGATAAGAAGGAGGAATCGACCGAGTATGGTTACGCAGATCAAGCAAGGGGGCGACATCGTGACGCGCATCGAATCGTTGCTCGGCGACGAAGCGCACAAGCTGCTCGAGCACCAATCGCGCACCATCCCGAAAGAGAAGCTTCATCTTCCCGGACCGGACTTCGTCGATCGCGTCTGGGCGCTGTCGGATCGCCCGACCCCAGTGCTCCGCTCGCTGCAAGCGCTTTTCAATCACGGACGCCTTGCGGGCACAGGCTACCTCTCTATTCTTCCAGTGGATCAAGGCGTCGAACATTCGGCGGGCGCCTCGTTTGCTCCTAATCCGGACTACTTCGACCCGGAGAACATCGTCCGGCTCGCCATCGAAGGCGGGTGCAACGCGGTCGCTTCGACCTTCGGCGTGCTCGGCTCCGTCGCGCGCAAGTACGCGCACAAGATCCCGTTCATCGTCAAGATCAACCACAACGAACTGCTGACCTATCCGAACAAGTTCGACCAAATACTTTTCGGCACCGTCGAGCAAGCACGCGACATGGGCGCGGTCGCCGTCGGGGCAACCGTCTATTTTGGCTCCGAGGAATCCACGCGCCAGATCACCGAGATCGCTGAAGCCTTCGCTTACGCCCACGAACTCGGCATGGCGACCATCCTCTGGTGTTATCTGCGCAACCCGAAATTCAAAACGCCCGAAGGCGACATGCACACGGCCGCTGATTTGACCGGCCAAGCCAATCACCTCGGCGTGACCATGCAAGCCGACTTGATCAAACAGAAACTCCCTGAAAGAAACGGCGGCTACCTCGTGCTCGGTCACGAATCGCCCTACGGTAAGACGAACAAGAAGGTTTACGAAGAGTTGACGAGCGATCATCCAATCGACCTCGTCCGCTATCAAGTCGCCAACTGCTACATGGGGCGTTGCGGACTGATCAATTCCGGCGGCGAATCCAAAGGCAAGAGCGATTTGCAAGAGGCCGTGCGCACGGCGGTGATCAACAAGCGCGGCGGCGGCATGGGCCTCATCTCCGGGCGCAAAGCTTTTCAACGACCAATGGCCGAAGGCGTCGAATTGCTCCACGCGATTCAAGACGTGTACTTGGCCGCAGAGATCACCGTGGCATAACGGAAAGCACCGAAGAACAAGGATGTAAAATCTGAAACGAAGTGAACCAACGAGAGAAGATCAACCCCGACGAGCAGACCTCGCAGAAAATTCCGAACGCCATCTCGGATGAAACCGGACAGCTCGACGTCCGTTTCGTCCTGTGGCGAAAGTTTTGCGCTGAAGAGGGCATCCCCATCGAGACGCTTCCAAGCGATTTAGAAGAAGAAAAGAGGCGACGGTGGGAAGAACTGAAACAAGCCAATTTGGGGTAAGCGCGGAAGCGCTTCGCCACTCTTGCAAGGGGAAGCGGAACGACGCTCGTTCCGCTTCCTTATCTTCGAACAGATTGCTTGGCAAGAGCGCGCGCCGAGCCAGACAGCAGCGCGTGACCGAACGCCTGCGTATCGCTGGCCGAAGTCCCCGCTCGGTTAATTCGCGTTAGCGGCTCACGATTTCGGCGTTTTTCCGCTCAGTTGCTCCCGCCCTCTGCGGCGTTTTGACCAAGCGTTCGACATCGAAACCTTGTGCCGCGACGCGCTCCAGTATGCGCCGATAAGTCGCTTCGTCCAGTTGCGGCGTCCGACTCAATATCCACAGGTACTTGCGCGACGGCGCGCCCACAACGGCATAACGGTAGTCCGGATCGAGATCGATGATCCAGTAATCGCCCGAAAACGGCCAGAAGAAGGTGACCTTGAGCTTGGCGTTGGTCCGTTTATCGACCACGCGCGCCGTGCCTTTGGCCGTATCGAATTTGCCGTCCCTTTTTCGGCACCGGTTGGTGACGCGGATCTTGCCGTCGGGGCGAAGTTCGTAAGTCGCCGTGGTGTCGCCAACGCACTGCCGCTGGAAGCGGTTCGGATAGCGCGCGATCTCGTACCATGTGCCAACGTAACGATCGAGATCAACCCGCGAGACGACCTGCGGTCTGTCATCGCGCGCGATCGCCCGAGCGACGCCGGCAACAGCCAGCGTCGTCAAACTCGCGACCAAGATCGTTCTGAGCATCCCTTTGGAATTTTCCCGCATCGTCCAAACGCCTCCTCAACCGAAACCGAATTCTTCGATCGTATAAGCTCCGGTCAGAAACGGGTTCGTCCGCCGCTCCTGCCCGATGGTCGTATCGGGTCCGTGCCCGACGCAAACCAACACATCATCGCCAAGCGGCAGGATGCGGTTGTGGATCGAATCCATCAACTGCTCGAAAGAGCCACCAGGCAAATCCGTCCTCCCGATGGATCCGGCAAAAAGGCAATCGCCCCCGAAGAGCGTCCGCTCTTTGGGTTCGAACAGAACGACGTGACCGGGAGCATGGCCGGGCGTGTGAAGGACCTCGAATCGCAGATCTCCCAACGCATACACCTCGCCCTCTTGCCAATACCTGTCGACCGGAGGCGGCGCAGCATAGACCAAACCGAGCCGCGACCACTCGGCGCGCGGGATGCCGAGCCAAGCGGGCTGCTCCGGCAAAGCGCGGTACATCGCTTCATCCGCCGGATGAAGGATGATTTCGGCCTCCGGCTTCAACTTCTTCAACTCGCCGACGCCGCCGATGTGATCCGTGTGCGCGTGTGTCAGCGCGATAGCCTGAAGGGCGAATCCGTGCCGATCCAGAATAGTTGCGACGCGACGGGCACCAGTTACGTCCCCTGGATCAATGACCATGGCGCGGCGCGTTCGCTCGCAGATGACTAACCGCGAGTTCTGTTGAAAAGGCGAAACGACAAACGTTTGAACGATCATGCTCGCTTCTCGTCTTCGACGAGCCGTCCCTTGTCGGTGTGCAATCGAGGGCGTAGCTCGTTTTGCTCAAAGTGGCATCAGATGCCATCCGTCAGATCATCTAAATCGTTGGTGACGACTCGATGCGCGTTGGCGAAATGTACGCGCAGCGTCTCGTCCGTCAAAGATCCAAAATTTGGCGATGCCCCTTTCATCTTCATTTGGAAGTATAATCCCTTTGCAACACGGTTCGCCACCGAGCGAGGAAGGAAATCTGAGATGCCGATTACCCAACGTGCTGCGACGCTGGCCGAAGTTCTGGACGAATTGACTGCCGAGGGCGCGCCCGAATTGACCGAACGCTACCCGGACGGTTCGCTTCGCTGCTACGCCTGCGGCCACCGTTGTTTGATCAAACAAGGGCGGCGCGGCATCTGCAAAGTGCGCTTCAATCGCGGCGGCAAGCTGATGGTGCCGATGAATTACGTCGCGGCGCTCGCCTGCGACCCGACTGAAAAGAAGCCCTTTTTCCACGTCCTTCCTGGCTCGGACACGCTCACCTTCGGCATGCTCGGTTGCGACCTCCATTGCGCATACTGCCAGAATTGGCTCACCTCGCAGGCGCTGCGCGATGAGGCGGCGGGGACGTTGCCGCGCTTCGTCACCGCCGACCGGCTCGTTTCGCTGGCGCAAAGCTACGGCGCGCAGTTGATCGGTTCGAGCTACAACGAGCCACTGATCACGGCTGAATGGGCCGTCGAAGTCTTCAAGCGGGCGAAAGCGGCGGGACTGCGAACGGCATTCATCTCGAACGGCAATGCGACGCCGCAAGTGCTCGACTTCCTCCGCCCGTGGACCGATTGCTACAAGATAGATCTGAAGGCGATGAACGACCGCAGCTATCGTCAGTTGGGCGGCGTGCTCGATAACATCCTCGAAACGATCAAGATGGTTCACAAACGCGGCTTCTGGGAAGAGATCGTGACGCTCGTCGTGCCCGGCTTCAACGATTCCGAAGACGAACTGCGCCGCGCGGCGGAGTTCATCGCCAGCGTCTCGCCCGACATCCCGTGGCACGTCACCGCGTTTCATCAAGATTACAAAATGACGGACAATCCAAACACCACCGCCGAGCAGCTCATTCGCGCTTGCGAGATCGGACGCCGAGCCGGTCTGCGCTACGTTTATGCGGGCAACCTGCCTGGGCGCGTCGGGCGCTGGGAGAACACCTATTGCCCGCGTTGCGACGAATTGCTCGTCGAGCGCTACGGCTTCGTCGTGCGTCGCGTCCGCGTAACGCCCGACGGCCACTGTCCGACGTGCGGAGCAACGATACCTGGCATCTGGTCCTAAAGCTTAAAACGAAAGGCAGAGCGTGAACGAAGGGGCGAAACCGGAGCGAGACGACGCGCGCGCGCGCGCCGTCAGGATCAAAGAACGCGCGCTCGCACTCGGCTTTCACAAAGTCGGCATCGCGCGCGCCGAACCGCTGCTCGCAGAACGAGCGCGCCTTGAAGATTGGGTGCGGCGCGGCTTTCATGCCACCATGCGCTGGATGGCGCGCGATGCCGAACGGCGAACCGATCCACACCAACTGCTCCCCTCAGCCCGTTCGGTGATCGCCACCGCGCTCAACTACTACACGCCGCATGAACACGCTGCGGATCCGACGCGCGGCAAGATTTCGCGTTACGCTTGGGGCGATGATTACCATCTGGTCATCGAAGAGAAGCTGCGCGCGCTGCTTTCATGGATTCAAAACGAGTGGCCCGGAACGCAGGGCAAAACTTGCGTCGATGCTCAACCTGCGATGGACAAAGCTTGGGCCGTGCGCGCGGGGTTGGGCTGGATCGGCAAGCACTCCAACCTGATCACGCGCGAATACGGCTCGTGGGTTTTCTTGGGCGAACTCATCCTCGATCTCGAACTCGAACCCGACCCCCCATTCGCGGAAGACCACTGCGGCACGTGTACGCTCTGCTTGGAAGCTTGCCCGACGAGAGCCATCATCGAACCGCGCGTGGTGGATGCTGGCCGCTGCATCTCGTATGCGACCATTGAGCTCCGTTCCGAAGAGATCCCCGCCGAAATCGCATGCAACCTCGAAGGATGGCTCTTCGGCTGCGATATCTGTCAGGACGTCTGCCCGTGGAACAGATTCGAGCAACCGACCGACGAAGCGCGCTTTGCGCCGCGCGGCGGACAAACCGCTTTGCCGCTCACCGAGATAGTTGAGATGGAACACGAGACTTACGTCGAGAAGTTTCGCCATAGCGCCATCAAACGCGCCAAGCTCTCCGGCCTGAAGAGGACGGCGCGCGCGTTGCTCGCTCACAACGAGCAACGCGATGAAAGGCGCGACGAAAGCTGACTTCGCCCGACGAGCGATCGCTGAAAAAGCTTTTCCACAAACGGCTTCGCCTCGCAAACGTGGGCGCTTGCCTTTTGCGTCCCTTGCACCGATAATCTCGGTTTTCGTCGAGCGCACGCTCGATCTCACGCAGACGACCTATCAAAAGCAGCAAAGGAGCAAAGAGATCATGGGCAAAGGAGACCTGCGCACGAGGCGTGGGAAGATCTTTCGTGGCACCTACGGAAAAACGCGCCCGCGCAAAAAGAGGAGAAAAGATGTGACCAAAGAGCAAACCTCAGCCACGAGCGAGCAGAGTAAAGAGACTCCGGCAAACGAGACTCAAGTCGCAAAAGCCTGATTGCGCTCTGGCGTAAAACGCTCCTTCGCGCATCGGTTGCGCCTTCGAGCGCGACTTCGGGGGATTTTTCTTTCATCGCGTCGCGCGAGCTTTCCAAAGCCGACTCTTCCCGCGCGAGCCTTTCGTCTTTGAGCGACCATCAGCGAAGCCCGGCTTTTGCGCAAGCGCGCGCCGCCTGCCACTTCGCAACGGTCCAGTTGCGCCAGTCAGTCCGCTCCTCGGTCGGGCGGCAAACGCTCTGAAGAAGCTGTTCGGCGACCTTTCGCCGCTGATCCTCCGCCAAATCCGGTAGCGCTTGGATCAGCGTCGGAACCGCATCGTCGCTCAGCGTGGCGGCGTAAGTCACATCGAAGTCGGCGCGCGCGGCATTGACTCGCACGATAAAGCCTTCAGGGTTCATCGCGTGAAGCGCAACCAACAGCACCAACCAGAACGACACGGCGCCGTAAAGGAAACGCGCGCGCCGCCCGCGCAACACGGTCACCGCAAACCACATGAACACCGCTGCCAACCAGCACATGAACGCCGTCGCGTAAAAGCGCGAGGTCGTCAGTCCGTATGCGTCCGTGTAAAGGAGCATGCGCCTGAGCGCCGAGAGCATGATGATGCCGACAAGCAAAAGTTGCACGATCGCCAGCGCGCGGAAGACCTTCTCGCCTCTTTGATCGCCGCTTCGCTCGATGATCCACTGCGCACCCCACAACAACGACAACACCAGCGCCGCTACCACGACCAACTCGAAGAAGCCATGTCGCGCGTATTCAGAATAAGTCAACCCGGTCGTCACTTCGACTAACGATGCACCACCGAAAAGGTAACGAAACTGAACGATGACGAACGCGAGAAACAACAAGTTCAACAGACCGAGCGGAAGCCCGACCTCGACGATCCCCAGCGACTGGCCCGCCATTTTGCTCAAGCGACGCTCGCTCGATTTCGTCCCCGATAAATCCAGCGATGAGATCGTTTCGTCTCCGTGGTTTCGACCAATCGAGCCGAGTGCGGTGCCGAAAGCCATGCCACGCAGGAAACCGCTGACAACCCAAGTCAGAAAAGCGATCGCGAAGACGTGAGAGAAGATCTCGTCCAAGGGCACATCAACGATCCTTTTCAAGCTCATTTCCAATAGTTGCGCGAAAATCGAGTCAGCCGCAGCGAGCAATACGCCGAAGAAGAAGAGCAAAGGGATGGCGAGGGCGATCCCGACCGCAACCGACGTGGCGCGTCTCATCCAAGCGGGACGCGCCTTATCCTTCCACGTTAAGTCTTGAAGGATCAACATCGGCGCACCGACGATGACATCTTTCGCCGCCAACAGCGCGGCGCTTAGGTAGTCCAGCGCTCCAGCGGAGCGAAGGCTTTTGCCGCGTCCGTGCCAAGCGATCATCACAAGCGCCAAGCAGATCCCGCAAATGTCCCACAGGATCAACATCGGCGATTCCCGCCATGCGACGCCCAAGGCACAAAAAAGCGCCATGGCGAAGAATACGCTCGCTTCCGCTAACTCGAAGCGCCTTGCACGACGCAGCAACGTGAAAGACCAGAAGAAGAACAAGCACATCCACAAGAGAAAGTTCACGCCGAGTCCGCCGGAGCGGAAAAGCAGATCCCCTAACACGCCGAGGAATAGGCCGCCCTCCAAAATGAGCATCGCCGTCTTGCTTCCGTTCAACATCACGCCTCCATCAAGCAACGAAAGCCCGCAAACATGGCCGTTGGTTGAGATCGCAGCCCTCTTGAACGAACCGTACCGCGCGCCGAGCCACTGTTCACTGTTCGCCACAAAGGCTTGGGCTTTTTCACGCGCCAGTCTTTGGCGCTAGTTTCACGGTTGACCATGAGCTTTGTTTGCCACAAGGACTTGAATCTTCTCACTTCGAATCCGTCGCCTCGCGCGCCGCACGAATCAACGCTTCCATATGGTCCAAGTATCTTTTGAGCGCGCGTCGCCCCTTTGCCGTGATGTTGTATTCAGTCCTCGGCGTGCGCCCATCAAACCCTTTGTTGCAGACGATGTATCTTGCATCCTCGAGCTTGCGCGCATGAACGCTCAAGTTGCCGTCGGTCGTTCCAACGATCTCCTTCAACTCGCTGAAGGCTAGAGGGCCGCCAGCCGCTAGTGCGCTAAGCAGGCCAAGCCTTACTCGCTCGTGAATCAAACGGTCCAACTCCATAGCGCGCCTTTTGCGCGCGCCTCTTTCGCCCGCTTCCCTGCCCGTTTCACACTTCGTTTCGCAAGAGGTCGAAATCGCTCGTCTAACCGCCATACTTTCTCGCAATCAGGAATCCGAAAACGAGGTGCAGCCCGCCAAAGGACGCGACCATCAACCCGTCCCGCCACGCCGACCCGCCAAAGAGCGCAAACGCGCCCATGAGCATGAAGCAAACGCCCATGAGCGGCACTGGACGCACAGAGAACGCGCCGCCGGTCGTCACACCCGCGCCGTAAAGCAGCATCCACATCGCCGGAAGAAGATCGAACTGCTCGCTTCGCACGAGAGCAGCGGTCAAAAGTACGGCTGCCGAAATGGGCGGCGAGAAGTTGATCATCAACTTGCGTCCCGGTTTCGATAGGAGCGAAGTCTGCGATCGCCGCGCCTTTCTCCACATCGCGAGCGCCGAGACGGAAAAGCCGATGGCGGCGGCTCCCAACCACACCTCGAGCCACGCGCGTCGATCATCGGTCCGCGCGGCGAGCACGCCCGCCACGCACGCGACAACGCCCGTCAGGATCAATCCCCAACCGGAAACAGCGGTAAAGGCGACGGCACGCTCCATCGTTTCGCGGATAAACCGCAAGTTATCGATCGCGCGGCGATCGAGCGCTATCGGCCCGTTGGATGTCGCGTCCTTCGCACGCATGGGCCGCACGATAAGGCGGTTTTTCAGTTTTGTCAAGTACTTTATATTGCAAAGTTTGCGGCGCGCTAAAGAGCGCAACATTACCGACGCCCTGCCGCCGGACCTGACTAAGGATGCGACCCGCCATCGCCCTTTGGCTCACTTTGCACCAACCCGCCGAGTTATCTTCTCCTGATTTTTCGGCTGAAGACGGTCCGCCAGATCACAGCCCATGCCAATCGCCGAAAGGCGTTCTTACGTGCTCATCCCCGCCACGTCAACACGATTCGCTCTGCACCGATCGCCGAACGCCTCCCTTTGCCGTTGTGCGACGACGCCGGTCGTCATCGGTCGAACGAAACGCAGCGTTGAAGGCGCGGGCGTAAGAGACGCTCCCCTTTTCGAGCAGCTTGGAGCAAGCGCATGCAAAGGCGTATGATGTGGAGTCAGAAGAGGCGGGGCTCGTGACAAAACAGATGGAACAAGAGATCTTGCTCGCAGATGCGTATGGAAGGGCGATCCGTGATCTGCGCATCTCTGTGACGGACCGTTGCAACTTCCGTTGCTTCTATTGCTTGCCGCACGGCGAACCGCCTTTCGCGCCAAAGGCGCAGATGTTGAGCTACGAGGAGATCGAACGGGCGGCGGAGGTTTTCGTCGCGCTCGGTATTGAAAAGATCCGCCTGACGGGCGGCGAGCCGTTGATGCGCCGCGACATAGAGGTGCTCGTCGCGAAATTGGCCCGCCTCAAAGCGCATGGATTGCGCGATCTGGCGATGACCACCAACGGCTACTTCCTCCCAGCACGTGCGGCAAAACTGCGCGCCGCAGGACTCGATCGATTGACCATCAGCCTCGACAGCCTTCGTCGCGAGTCGTTTGCGCGCATCACAGGAGTCGATGCGCTCGGGCGCGTGCTTGACGGCATTGCGGCAGCGCGAGAAGTTGGGTTCAGCCCGATCAAAATCAACGTCGTCGTGGTTCGCGGGTACAACGAAGACGAGGTGGCGGATTTGGCGGCTTTTGCGCGCGAGCACGATCTCGTCATGCGATTCATCGAGTTCATGCCGCTCGATGCGGCCTATGACTGGTCGCGGGCAAAGGTGGTGTCAGGAGACGAGATACGTCAACGCATCGAACGTCGTTTTCCGCTCGTCCCCGTTAAGGAGGAACGCGGATCGAGCACGGCCGTGCGTTTCCTTTTCGCCGACGGCGCGCCGGGCGAGATCGGCATCATCGCCCCGGTCACGGAACCGTTCTGCGGCGCTTGCTCGCGCATACGTCTGACCGCCGACGGACAAATCCGCACCTGTCTGTTTTCCACGGTGGAACACTCGCTGCGCGACGTGATCAGAAGCGGTGCTTCGCGCGACGAGATCAGCGCTTTCATTCGTGCGGTCGTGATGAAGAAGGAGAAGGGGCACCGGATAAACGAGCCCGACTTCGTCCCACCGACGCGAACGATGAGTTTCATCGGAGGTTGAGCATGCGGACGAAAACGGACGCGACCTTGGAAGACTTGTACAAGGTCGAAGGCAAAGCCGAAATCGTCAACGGAGAGGTCGTGCAGATGTCCCCCACCGGGCGCTTGCCTTTTTATGCCGCGCGCGCCATCTTCCTTTCGCTCTACGAATATGAGAGACGAACGGGTGCTGGTTACGCCGTTACAGACGGCACCGGATTCGCCGTCGATCTTCCGCACCGCAAATCTTTCTGTCCGGATGCGGCCTTCTACGTCGGCGACATCAACAGCATGAAGTTTTTTGAAGGCGCACCTTTGTTCGCCGTTGAGGTGCGAAGCGAGCACGACCACGGCCCCAAGGCCGAGCAAGAGATCGCACGCAAAATCGCCGACTATTTCGCCGCCGGAACCAAGGTCGTGTGGGACGTCGATCTGTTGAGCGACGAGGTCGTGCGCGTCCATCGAGCGCACGATGTCGGCAACGTGACCGTCTATCGTGGTGTCAACAGCCGCCCGGTTTGCTTGCCAAAC
>NZ_PSLQ01000082.1:0-13441 GCF_040289685.1 Pyrinomonas sp. | reverse complement strand
ACAACTCGCGTTCTTGATACAAGCTGTTATAGTGATACAACTTGCGATCTTGCGCTTCTCGAGCTTTCTTACCTAAAACTTGAGTGAACGTTGAACTTAAGTGAACGTTCGATTTCAACGCGACAGATCCTCAACATGACAACTCCTTGTTGACTCGTTCGCTCTACTTTTGCATGATGGCAGAACCTCTCAACAACTAAGCTCAAATAGATTTATATCAAGTATTGTGAATTTAGTGCAGCCTTAATTTTGTTGTCCACAATTTCGCGTAAAAGCGGGCTGCCGCGACGTAAAAGCTCTTAGGTAGTTGATTTCGCCTGCACGGCACGGTGCTTTCGAGGCTGAATCGGCCCTCTCCTGACCGTTGCCTTTACCCTTCCTGGACCCCAATACTCGGTCATGTCAAATGCTGGGTTGTTCGCCGAAGACCAGAAAATCAGGCGGGGCGCTCAAGGCTTCCGCGTTGACACGGCTGCTGGATTGTTCGCCGAACAGCATGCCCCGCTTTCTCATCGCTTGCTGCAAGCAAGCTGACACCGCTGCTAGGTTGCTCGCCGAAGGTAGGTCTACCTACCGGACTTATGTGGACGAAAGGTTGAACGCCTCTGGGTGATGCTTGCGCCAGTAGCGGACCAGCCCTTGCAAGTTCATCCACGGCGGATCGGCGAGTTCATACTCGCGTATGCGCTCTTCGTCGAGCCCACACGCGCGCAGCTCTTCCTGCCAGTAGCGCACGAAATCGGCGACCAGCTTTTCGTCGTCTTTACCTGCGCGCAGGGCACCGAGCGTCCAACTGGCCCAAGCGTCAAGCTTCGATTCGAGCCGGTCCAGATGATCGCGCACGTCATCGGCGCGTCCGAAATGTGTCAGGTAGAGGGCGTCAGGCGCAAGCTCGCGCACGCGCTGAAGCGAAGCGCGCCACGCTTCAAGATCGATATCGGGCGGCGGCGTCGGTGGTAACACCGGCCCGCGTCCAATGCGTATGCCGGCGATGTCGCCAGCAAAGAGCAGACCATCGATGACGTAGACGTGGTGATGCGAAGCGTGGCCAGGCGTAGAGATAGCACGAACGCGCGTCCGTCCGAGATGCACATCTTGGCCGTCGTCCAGAACCTTTATACGTTCGGCGGCGATGGGGCGCACCTCGCCCCATAAATTCTCCATCTGCTCACCATAGATGCGCGCCGCCGAGGCGAGCAGCTTGGTCGGGTCGGCAAGATGCGGCGCACCGCGCGGATGGACGTAGATAGTCGCTCCGCTTTCAGCGAACCGCCAAGCGCCGCCCGCATGATCGAGGTGAATATGCGTGACGAAAAGGTGGCGTACATCCTCAGGCGCGTAACCCAACGCGCGAATCGCTGCGACCAAGTTCGCGTAGCTCGACGCTGGGCCAGCTTCGATCAGCACCGGACCGACTTCGGTCGGCACCAAATAGCTGGCGATGACGTGCGCGAGACCGCTGAATCCATGATCGATGGTTTCGACCTTCACGAAGACCGCTCTCCTTTCGCAAGATAGATCGCGCACAGCGGCACGATCGTTCGCAACGCGCTCGCACCTTCGAGAACGCAGCGCGCGATCGAAATTCGCCGCCCGCGAACCGACGGCCATCACGCCCGCTACGAGCCCGTAAGGGGCGAATGACGGACAAGCCGCGCCGTCAACATGCGCGCTCTCTGAAAAGCCCCCCATCTTTTCGCAAGGAAGCGTCCAGCACGTCCGCTAAGTGGACCACCGGCAAACGCTGGCCCAGCGCTTGCAAACTGCTCCCGATTTGAAGGATGCAACCCGGATTGCTCGCAACCACAATTTGCGCGCCGGTCGCAAGCACGTTGCGCGCTTTGCGTTCGCCGAGTCTCTGAGCCGTGTGCGGCTCGACGAGGTTGTAGATGCCCGCTGATCCGCAACAGACAGTGCCTTCGGGGATCTCCGCCAACTCCAGCTCCGGTATCTGCGCAAGCAGCGCGCGCGGCGCGTCCGCGATGCCCTGCGCGTGACGCAGATGGCAGGCGTCGTGATAGGCGACGCGCAAAGGGAGCGCATGGCGCGTGGCGCGCGGTCCGAGTTCGACGAGAAATTCAGATAGGTCACGACATTTAGCGGCAAAACGTTGCGCCCGGTTGGCGTATTCCGGATCGTCGCGCAAAAGCCAAGCGTACTCTTTGACGTTGGAACCGCAGCCAGCAGCATTGACGATGATGGCATCCACCGCGGCGCGCTCGAAAAGATCGATCAGGCGACGCGCGAAGGCGCGCGCTTCCCTCTCCCTTCCGGCGTGCACGAGCAACGCACCGCAACAGCCCTGTTCGACGGGCGCCACCACCTCGCACCCTTCCGCCGCCAGCACGCGCGCCGTCGCCCGATTCGTTTCGCTGAAGAAGATCCGCTGCACGCAACCGAGAAGGAGGCCGACGCGCGCGCGTCGTTGACCCAGTGCTGGCACGACCTCCGCAGTACGTGCGAAAGCATCGCCAAACCGCAGGGGCGGAAGCAGCTCTTCCATGGCGCGCAGCCGCGCAGGCAGCAGACCCATCAGCCCGCTGGCGCGCAACAGCGCGCGCAGTCCGGAAGCGCGATAGAACCAGAGCGGCACGGCCAGCCAACGCAAGCGGCGCGGATACGGGAAAGTTTCGAAGAGCAGTCGGCGGAAGAGTCTGTCCGAAAGCGTTCTTCGGTAGTGGCGTTCGATCTGAGCGCGCGTCGCTTCGATCAACCGATCATAGCGCACGCCCGACGGGCAAGCCGTGATGCACGCCATGCAACCTAGGCACCGATCAAAGTGGGCGACGTAAGCGCTGGACCAACACGCGTGCCCTTCGCATCCGAGCTTCATCAGATAGATGCGCCCGCGCGGGCTGTCCATCTCTTCGCCCCAGAGCTGATAGGTCGGGCAGGCTGGCAAGCAGAACCCGCAATGGACGCACTCATCGATCAGTTCCATGGGCGGCGCACCCTGCGCATCGAAGATGCCGCACGCCACACGGTTTTCGCCGTTGATCTCTTCGTTCATCGTCATCGGGAAACGGCGGTTTAGCCGCTGTGAACGCTCACGAACGCGCTCTTCGCCGCGCGTCACGCGGTCGCCCCCTAAAGGAGAGCGCGCCCGTAAGCAAACGCTCGCTTGCTCGAAGCCGAACTTCGCACGGCGCCCTGTCATCGCGCGAGGATCACGCTTCGATGCTAGATCCCGCCGACGAACCTCCCGGGATTGAGCGTCCGCTGCGGATCGAACTGCTCGCGGAGGCGGCGCATCAGAAAGGACGCATCGCCTGCACTGCCCCACACGTCCACCTGCTTTTTGACTTCTAGCGGCGCGCGAAGCACGACGCATGATGCGCCCGTTGGAGCGAGCGCCGCGCGCAACTCCGCGATCAACGCCGCTGTCGCGTGACCGAAGGCCAACGTGATCAAGCCGAAGGCTTGCGCCACGGCATGCCAGCGCGTTTCGTGCCGTTCGGCAACGCGCGCCGCGCACTCAATCGCGTCGGCCAAACGCGAACGTAGCACGCTCAGCTTGCAAACCAAAGCGTTCGCTTCGTCCCATTGCTCCTCGCGCGCACGCCACACGCCATCATCTTCGCCAGCAACGGTCGCCGACCGGCCTAGCACACGCACGCGCTCCATTTGCGCTCCCACAGCGGCGGGTGGACCTTCGAACCGCACGTCGAGCAGAGCGCCCGATGAACCCGAATCGGCGCGAATCTGCACGCTCGCGGGTGCCAACGTCGAATCGAGGATGGCGAGCGCCAGTTCGTTGGCGCGCGGCAAAGAATCGAGCGCAAGCGAGAGCGTGCGTGTCGCGGACGGCAGCGGGTAGAGGCGAAAGGTCGCTTCGACGATGACGCCGAGCGTGCCGAGCGCGCCCGTCATCAACTTCGGTAGATCGTAACCGGCGACGTTTTTGACGACCTTGCCGCCGCTGCGCGCGATGGTGCCGTCGGCAAGCACGAGGCGCACGCCGAGCAAGTGGTCGCGCACCGATCCGTAACGCAACCGGAGCGCGCCGCTGTCGTTGGTGGCGATAACGCCGCCCACGGTCGCCCGATCGGCAAAGAGCGGATCGAGCGCGAGACGTTGACCGCGCTCGGCAAGTCGGCGTTGCAACGCAGCCACCGTGCAACCCGCCTCCACGGTCGCCGTCATGTCGGCCCATGCATGCTCGATGAGTCGCTCGAGACGCACGGTGGAAAGAATCAGATCAACGGCTCCGGGCCGGTTGCCCCAGTGAAGCTTGGTGCCGCCACCGCGCACCACGACGCGCCGACCGTGACGACTGGCCCAAGCGAGAAAGCGCGCTGTGCCCTCGACATCCTCCGGTTCGACGACGGCGCGCGGTACAAGTCCATCGACCGCGTCGCGCGGACCCGTCGGCAACACGCGCAAGCCCGTCTGTTGGTCCAAGTCAGAATCCATTTTATGTGAATGGCGCGCGTTGTTTCGCCATACCGCGCACGCCCGTTTGCTGGTCCAAGTCAGAATCCACGGCTTTGACCGCTTGTAGTCGCGCTCCCTAGCGCGTCGCCGGTTTCAAGCCGGATTTCCGGCTCGTTAGAAGAACTCGGCGAGACCAGCGCGTTCGAGCGGATGCGGTTCATACGGACCGGTCCGTTCGGCGCACAGACGCGGGCGCGGGAAGATCTTGTCGGGGTTGCTCAACCGGTCCGGATCGAACGCGCAGCGAACGAGCTGCATGGTCTCAAGGTCAGGTTCGGCGAACATGACGTTCATCGCTTCCATCTTCTCCCGCCCGACGCCGTGCTCGCCCGTGATCGAACCGCCCATCGCGACGCACAACCGCAAGATGTCGAACGCTAGACGTTCAGCTCGCTCTTCCTCGCCCGGAATTTTGCGATCGTAGAGGACGAGCGGATGCAGGTTGCCATCGCCCGCGTGAAAGACGTTGGCGACGCGCAGGCCCGCCGCGCGCCCCAAGCGTTCGATCTCACGCAATACCGCCGGCAGCGCCGTGCGCGGGATGACGCCATCTTGCACGATGTAGTTGGGCGAGATGCGCCCCATCGCGGCAAAGGCTGCCTTGCGCCCTTTCCAGAGCAATGCGCGCTCGCTTTCCGATCGGGCGCGACGCACCTGCTGCGCGCCGCACTGCCGACAGATGCGTTCAACTTCCGGCATCAGCTCGGCGACCTCCTCGCTCACGCCGTCGAGTTCGACCAACAACAAGCCGCCGCATCGCGGGTAGCCCGCATGCACGGCCGCTTCAGCCGCTTCGATCGCCAGCGCGTCCATCATTTCGATGGCAGCAGGGAGAATCCCCGCGGCGATGATCTCGGAGACGGCCTGTCCGGCCTCATCCGTGGTGGCGAAGGCGGCGAGCAACGTCTCCACCGCTTCGGGTCGTTTCGTGATGCGGAGCGTGATCTTGGTGGCGATGCCGAGCGTCCCTTCCGCGCCCGTGAAGACACCAACCAGATCGTAACCGACTGGGTCCGGTGCGTCCGCTCCGAGGTGGACCAGCGAACCATCGGGCAGCACAACCTCGAGCGCTAGGACGTGCGTCACCGTAAACCCGTACTTCAAACAGTGTGCGCCGCCGGCGTTCTCAGCGACGTTGCCGCCGATGGTGCAGACCGATTGCGATGAGGGATCGGGGGCGTAGAAGTAGCCATGTGGGGCGACCCGGTCGCTCACCTGCGCGTTGATCACGCCCGGCTCGACCACCACGCGCGCGTTCGGGATGTCGACTTCAAGAATGCGGCTCATGCGCGTCAAGCTGATGACGACGCCTCGTTCGTGCGGCAACGCGCCGCCGCTTAGCCCCGTTCCCGAGCCGCGCGCGACAAACGGGATGCGTTCGCGCGCGCACAAGCGCACGATCTGCTGAACCTGCGCGGCGGATGTCGGCAGCAGCACGGCTTGCGGCACGACGCGAAAGTTGGTCAAGCCATCGCACTCGTACGTGCGCAACTGCTCGGCACCAGTGATCATGCCGTCTGCGCCGACAATTCGCCGAAACTCTTCCGCAATGCGTGCGTCGATCACCGCAGATGATTGTACGCCGGAAGCGTCAGAAACTCTATGAAATCGGCTTCGAGCACCAAGCGGTCGAGGATCGCCGCAGCCTCGCCGTAGCGCTCAGCCTCCAGCTTGCCCAACTCCTCGTCCCGCAAGCGCACGTAGAGCTCCGGCGTGATCGCCGGGCCGTGGGCGCTGCCGACCGGACCGATGTGCGCGCGTCGATGCACCCACTGCCACAGTTGCGCGCGCGCGATCTCAGCCGTCGCCGCATCCTCCATCAGGTTGAAGATCGCCACCGCCCCCGTGCCTTGCAGCCACGCGGCCAAGTACTGCAAAGCGACGCTGATGTTGTTGCGCACGCCCGCTTCGGTGATCGAACCGCCGGGGACCTCGAACCGCAACAGATCATCCGCCGTTACCTCAACCTCTTCACGCAGACGATCCTTTTGATGTGGACGGTCGCCGAGCACGCGGTCGAAAACTTCGGTCGCCACCGGCACGAGATCGGGATGGGCCACCCACGTCCCATCGAAGCCATCGCCCGCTTCGCGCTCTTTGTCTTCGCGCACGCGGGCGAGCGCCGTTGCGTTCACTTCCGGATCGCGCCGACTCGGAATGAAAGCGGCCATGCCGCCGATGGCGTGCGCGCCGCGCCGATGGCACGTCCGGACCAGCAGTTCCGTATAGGCGCGCATGAAGGGCACGGTCATGGTCACTTGCGCGCGGTCGGGCAGGATCAGATCCGTGCGATGTCGGTTCTTTTTGATCACGCTGAAGATGTAATCCCATCGCCCGGCGTTCAATCCGGCCGCATGCTCGCGTAGTTCGTAGAGGATCTCGTCCATCTCGAAAGCGGCGAGAATGGTTTCAATCAGGACGGTCGCTTTGATCGTCCCGCGCGCCAGACCGAAACGGTCCTCGGCGAAATCGAAGACTTCGTTCCACAGCCGCGCTTCGCGGTGGCTTTCGAGCTTCGGCAGGTAGAAATAGGGCCCAGTGCCGCGCGCCAAAAGTTCGCGCGCGTTGTGGAAGAAGTAGAGGCCGAAATCGGCCAAGCTCGCCGAGATGTATTGCCCATCGACGACGATGTGCTTTTCGACCAAGTGCCATCCGCGCGGGCGCACGACGAGCGTCGCCGTTTTGTCGTTGAGTTTGTACAGCCGCCCTTCGGGACTGGTGAACTGAATGGTCCGGCGCACAGCTTCGATCAAGTTCTGTTGCCCGTAAACGATGTTCTCCCACGTTGGCGACAGAGCGTCTTCGAAGTCGGCCATGAAGATGCGCGCGCCCGAATTGAGCGCGTTGATCATCATCTTGCGTTCGACCGGACCGGTGATCTCCACGCGTCGATCCTGTAGGTCATCCGGAATGGGCGCAACCTTCCACTCCGCACGCCGGATCTCAGCCGTCTCCGCGAGAAAATCTGGTCGCTCGCCAGCTATCAAACGAGCCTGTCGCTCGGCGCGCAGGCGCAATAACTCCAAGCGCGTCGGATTGAACCGACGATGTAGTTCCACCAAAAACTCGAGCGCCTCGGCTGTGAAAACCTGCTCGTCAGCCGCGGTGCGTTCGCCGATCACTTGAATTCGCGGGTTCATCTCTTTCCTCCGAACAAAACGTTGCGATGAAATTCAACGCCGACGCTCGAATCGCTCAGCAAGTCGTGCGCCTCCCTTGGCGCGCCGCGTCTGGAGAACGAACGGGAGGCGAACTTCGTCCGACAACTACTTCGTCTCTTGGGCCCGGACATGCCTCTTCGGGCAGAAAGCCCGCACTTGGCGAACTCGACCGACAACGGTCTCGTCCCTTGGGCCTCACCAGCGCGACCTTGATCGGACTTCCGTGGCAAAGCTTCTTCGCTTCTTCTCCGATATGCATGGCACAGGAGATCGAGCGCGATGTTGATCGGACTTCGTTCCGACGCCGACAGAGCTTCGGCGCTCGCGTTCAGATAGAACTTCGACTAGATAGAACTTCGACTGAACCGCTGTTCCCTGACGCATGTGCCAACGGGCCTCGATCCTTCGCCACCCGTCGCTCGGCAGCGAAGACGCTGCCAGAGCGATCCGGCTTTTTCGTTCTCGCAGAGTGACGCCATTATTCCACGCTTTGCCGCTCAAGGTCTACCTGCAAAAGTCATGGCGCCGATGCCTTGCGTCGAAAGGCTCTCGCGCTCACGCCTTCGCTTTCAAGCCCTTGTAAACTTCGATTCAAGGCCGACCGCGGCGAAGATCAGCGCGAAAGCGCGCCTTGCGTACCGAGCCTCGATTCGTCGTGCGCTGGACCGAGCTGTCGCCGGAGGCGACGCGGCGAAAGCGTTCGGCCCCTACCGAGCTTGAGTCAACGTTCAGGCGCGATCCCATGTTCGGCGAGCTTGTCGTAAAGCAAGCGCCGACTGATCCCGAGGCGACGCGCCGCTTCGGAACGGTTGCCGGCTGATTCGCGCAGCGCGCGTTCGATCAAAAACTTCTCCAAAGCGGCGATGGCCTCTTTGAAGGGAAGGCACAGAAGGCTGTCGAGCGTCTCGGCAGACGCGGCCTCTTTCCGCTCGGCGAGATGCTCCGGCAAGATGACTGGCGCCATGCCGCTTGCAACTGCGGCGCGCTCGATGAGGTTCTCCAGTTCACGGACGTTGCCCGGAAAATCCATGTTCATCAACGCGCGCAGCGCATCGTCGGAGAGAGTTTTGTTCGGCAGGCGGTTCTTGCGCACGGCGCGGTCGAGAAAGAGTTCAGCCAGTTGCGGCACGTCTGCGAGCCGCTCGCGCAATGGCGGCAGTTGTATCTCGCAAACGTTCAGCCGATAGAAAAGGTCCTCGCGAAAACGTCCGGCCTCGATCTCCACGCGCAGGTTGCGATGCGTAGCCGCGATCACGCGCACGTCTATGGTGATCGGCGTCGTGCTGCCGACGCGCTCTACCTTTCGTTCCTGCAAGACGCGCAGCAACCGAACCTGCGCGTTCGGCGGCATTTCGCCGATCTCGTCGAGAAAGAGCGTTCCGCCTTGCGCCGCTTCAAACCGTCCGCGCCTTGTAGCGACCGCGCCAGTGAACGCCCCGCGTTCGTGACCGAACAGCTCCGCTTCGATCAACGTATCGGGCAGTGCGCCGCAGTTGACCGCGACGAATGGCTGATCAGCCCGTGCCGAATGAGCGTGAATGGCGCGCGCGACCACCTCCTTGCCTGTGCCCGATTCGCCCGTGATCAAAACGGTAGCATCGGTGGCCGCCACGCGCCCGATCTGCTTGAAGACCTCACGCATACGTTGGCTCGTACCGACCAACTTCGGGGCGCACTCATCCGCTGCGCCGCTCGCCCGCTCGCGACTGCGACTCTGCCGATTCGCCTCGCTTTGTCGCACGGCGCGTCGCAACACGCGCCCGATCTCTTCGATGTCGAGCGGTTTGACGAGAAAATCAAACGCCCCAAGACGCATCGCTTCGATCGTCCGATCGCTTTCGCCAAATGCGCTGACGACGATCACCGGCGCATCGGTCAGCTCCTCTTCGCGGATCTTGGCGAGCACGCGCAATCCATCCACGCGCGGCATACGCAGATCGAGGAGAATGCACGCGAAATCATCTTCGCCGATCTTGCGCAACGCTTCCGCACCGTCGGCTGCTTGCGCAGCCCTATACCCTTCCGCCTCCACAAACTCGGCCAACGATTCGCGCAGATTCTTTTCATCATCCACGATGAGGATCCTTCCGCTCATCGTCCAACCTCCCACTCACCGATGGGCTTACTGATAGCCCATCGCACAATACGTTGCAAGACGCTCGTCGGCAACCCACCGACCGGATGTCGGCACTCCGAGTGCCATCGCACAACATGTTGCAAGACCGCCCGTCAGCGACCTCATAGTTTGGCTCATCGCTCGTCTTCTCGTTGAGTGTGTAAAACTAGTCGCTCATCAAGCCTTTGAGAAAGCGTGCGCCGAGTCCATCGCTCGCCCGAACGAGCAACCGCATGCCGAGACCGACCGGGCGAAAACGCCCGCTAAGACCGAAGCTCGCCCCCATGGATGAGGCGTAGGTCCAGTCGCCCGTCTCACCCTTTCGATTCAATCCGACCGAGGAGGCTTCGGCAGTTCGATGACGAAAGCCGTTGATCCTCCCGCTTCATCCAAGAAGATCCGTCCGCCGTGCGCTTCGACGATCTCGCGCGTGATCGCCAGTCCTAATCCCGTTCCCTTCTCTTTCGTGGTGAAGAACGGCTCGAAGATCTTCTCGCGCGCTTCCGGCGCGATTCCCGGTCCGGTATCGGCGACGGCAACGCGCACATGCTTGCTATCGGCCACGACGCTCACGCGCAGCACACCGCCTTCGGCCATCGCTTCGAGCCCGTTCAAAAGCAAGTTGTCGAGCGCTTGCGCCAACTTTGCGCTGTCGGCTTCGATCACCGTTTCGGCTTCGGGCGCCCTTTCAATGACGACTTCGACGCCGCCGCGAGCGCAACGGTCAGCGATGAGCGCGAGGCGTTCCGACGCCAACGAGCTGATCGCGCAGCGGCTCAGTTCGAGGCAAGGCGGACGGCTGAGATCCAAAAGTTTCTGGACCAGCGCGTCGAGCCGCTCGATCTCTTCGAGCAGCACGACGAAGGTGCGCTCAAGCTTGTCGCGAGCGAACTCGCCGCGACTCGCCAACTGAACCTTGAGTTTCATTGAAGCCAACGGGTTGCGCACCTCGTGCGCAATGCCTGCGGCGACTCTTCCCAAGGAAGCGAGCCGTTCGCTTCGGGCAAGCGAACGTTCCAACTCGGCTTCGCGCCGCCGTTTGGCTTCAAGATCGGCGGCGAGCTTGTTGATCGCCCGACTGACCGCGCCCAGCTCCGCCGATGTCGGCGGCTCGATGCGCGCTCCGAGATCGCGCGCGATCTCGTCCAAACCTTGCTCCAACCGACGCATGCCGCACTGCCACTCACGCCAAGTCGAGAAAGAAAAGAGCGCCAGCCCGGCGGCAAGAACCAACGAAACCGCTTGCATCAACAAGCTCGTCGGATCAGCAAAAAGACTCGCGCGCGGAAGAGGCCGAAAGGCGAAGACGCCTGCCGCCGACGAAGTTCTCTCTTCATCCTCTGCGAGCGGTTGAAAGGCGACGGCAAACCTTTCGCCTCCGAACTCAGCTTCCGCTACTTGCAAGCCTTGCGACGCAACCGCCTGACGGCAAGCCCAATCGCTCGCCTGCCTTTCGCGCGGTGAAAGGGCCGCGCTCTTCGTGTCAGCAGAGACGGCCGTCAGCAACGCGCCTTCCGCACGACACAAACCGCCGCTCGTCTCCGGCATTCGATGTAGCGCACGCGCGACGGCGCGCGTCGGCTCGTCAGCGAAACGCGCGCGGATCTCCCTTTCGTGCGGCGGCAGCGGGCGCCCTGCAGGACGCGGTTTTTCGCCGCCTGTCGCTTCGCGCGCGATCTCGCGCGCCGCTTGCGCAACCGATTGCTCGACCTGTCGTACGGCGAAAAGATAACTCGTTTGCAGCGCACGCCACGCTGAGGCGAACGCGATCGACGATGAAATGAACGAAACTGCCGTCAGGACGAGCAGTTTCGTTCGCAGACTCATGCGGTTGAATTTCCAAGCCATTGAACAAAGTCGCCAAAGGCCGTTATGAATCCCGCTACCGATCGAAACTAAAGGTCCGCTGACCGATCGTCAACCGCGCAGGTTCAACGCGCACGCCGAAATCGCTCTTCATCGCCCGCCCCTCGACAATAACAGGCGTCTGCGCATCGAGCGTTACCCCAGCATCGGCGACAGCGCGCGGCAATGCTACTTGCGTTCCATCGCTCAGGATCAACCCACGCGCCTGCCCGTGTCCATCAACGAGCACGAGCTTGATCGTGCCTTGAGCCGTCGCTTTCTCTTCAAGCGCGCTCCCTTCAGGCAATATCATCCCCGCGCCGGGAACTGGCGGGGGCACCGGTCCATGTTTTGGCCCTTTAGGTCGCTGTGGTCCAGAAGGAACGATCTCCACCCTCTGATCGGCGACTTGCAAGGTCGTAGCGCGAACTTCGCGTCCATAACCGGATCTGGTTCCGGCCCGTCCGGTCGCCGTCAAGCGGTCACCGACCTTGACGCGCGATGAGACGAATTCGCCCGTCTGGGCGCCGAAACGAACCTGATCGCCGTTGTCCAGCGCAACGCCCTCGACGCGCCCCGCCGGATCGAGAATGAAAGCGACGATCTGCCCTTGCGTGGTCGTCGCCTGTTGCCACAAGCGCTGTGCGCCCCAAGCGAGCAGCACGCCAAAACCGAAGACGATCAGAAAGGCGATCGCGTATTTGCTCTTCGAAAGAATCATCTTCTCCTCCTCGAAAATCGATTCGAGCTGATTGCTCGACGCTTGCCATCAGCAACAAACTCTATGCCACCTCGTCGAAGAAGTTAAAAATCAACGTCCACGCAAGAATGAGGACGAGCGAAGCGTGATCAAAGCTCACACGCGCATGTGAACTTTGATTACGCTTCGGTTGCACAATGTCCCCGCTCGAACCCGAAATCCTCTGCACGCCGTTGGCTGACTCGCTCGATCTACGACACTGGCGTCGGCATGCTGACCCAACACCTCGCACTGCACGGCGTTGACCGACCTGTTCGATCCACTGCTCTCACTTGCGTCCAAGAGCTTGGTTGCATCACCGCGGCGAAAAAGCCCGGCGCGCTCACGACGCATCGCAGAAACAGCTCTACATCATTGGTTTTCGTGAGGAATGGAGAGCGACACTGTAAAAGATGGCGCTGGTCAGATCATCTGACCCAACAGCATGAAAGTTCCTTGAAAGTCGCGCGTAGAAGAAAAGCTGCGGATCGAAATCGACGCTCCACGCGGCTTGCTGCCGAGGTCGCTTCGAGAGGACTTCCGTAGCCGAGAACTGCGATCTTGCAGGACCAAACGAGGTCCAATGGCTACGGGTGACGCCCAGCTTTTGAGAACGCATCGAATCGCTCTCGCCTCAAACGAAATCATACCTGCATGGGCGCAGTATGAAACGGCACAACGTCGTTGGCCGTCTGCCAGCTAATCCCCTAGGTCATGCCGGTATTCTCTATGTGCTGCGCACAGGCTGCCAATGGAATGGCGCCACTGCGCAAGACGTGGCATGCGATCGATACTTTCGGCGCTGGCGCTGTGCCGGTGTCTTCAAAAAGATATGGATAAGGCGCACTCGTGGGGCAATCGCTTTCGGCGGCTCTTGATTCGGCGGGGAAGAAGGCGAGCAACTATCCTTCACAATTACATTTTGCATGTGCGACCAGATGTTAGAGAAAACGTGTAGGGTTATGGATAGTCTCTTAGGTTCTTAATGTTTCGCAGCTAAATTCAATTCGGGATCGCCCTCTTAACATTGACCGGATAATATGGCCTTCAACTCGACTTTGACACCTCGTTCCTTGAAAACCCTTGAAATATTTCTTGGGCACACGGGGGCCGCGTACCACTACACTACCCGGCGGGGGTCGTGGC
>NZ_PSLQ01000081.1:0-13469 GCF_040289685.1 Pyrinomonas sp. | reverse complement strand
TAAGTTGAGAGGTGAGTTGGCCCCCACGGAGTCTCAGATGTATTGACCGATTACACATAACGGTGTGGATGTTCCCGGTGCATTCGGCGAAACGGTACGCGCCTTGCGCACGGAACGTGTGCTTCTCCCCTTCGCCGTTCAAGGCTTCGGCACGTCACGCGAACGCATTCGCTTGCCGTTTTTCGGCTACGTTCACCTGCGCGTCGGGCGCGATCGCCAAAACCATCCGTTCGCGGACGATCGCTTCATCTTCCAACGCGACGAACGTGGGGAACTAATCGGATTGCGCGTGCCGCGCGGGACGACGTTTGCAGAAGGCGAAGCGCTCGGAACGCTCAACGAGCAGTATCACGTCCACCTGATCGCCGGTCCGGTCGGAGCGGAAGCGAACGCCTTTTCGGTCGTCGAATTTCCTAGTATATAGGGACGAGCGTCCGCCGATCATCTTGCGCGCGCGGTTCGATTATCGGGAGAAGAGATCGCGCTCACCGATTTCGGCTCGGCAAATGGACAAAACGCGCCTTCGATTCCGCCAGAACGACTGCGCATCGTCGTTGAATGTTTCGATCAGATGGACGACAACGCTGCGCGCCGCAGACTCGGCATCTACCGTTTGAGCTATCAACTCATTGATCGAGCTGCTGAGCCAGCAGATGGTTTCGCGCAACCGTTGACGAACATCGCCTTCGACGTTCTGCCCCGTGACGCGCGCGCTGTTCAGATCGCTTACGCCCAAGGGAGCAACGCCGGTACGGTGGTGAAACGGTCTTCGCTTATCAAGTGACGAGCATCGTGCGTGATGGAGAGGCGCGCGAAGATCTCCTCGACGCGACGACTTTGCCGGCAGGCAAATACCTTTTACGCATCGTCGCCGAAGATTTCTTCGGCAATCGCACGACGCGCGATTTCGGGCTAAAGATCAGCGACCGCCAGCGCACATCGAACAACAAGCGGTTAACTACCCGCGAGCTAAGGGCTTGCCTTTCCAGTTTTCGGGGCCGCGGGGCCCGCCTCGCAAAGCGAGAGACGCAATCTGTTGAGCTGGTTGACAACGGCCACACCGGATAGAGCAAACTGTATACGGCTCGCGCAGGATTCGCCCGTGGCGCTTAGTCGCTAATACCAGCACACCATGTCTGACGAAAGGGCACACGCGCGGCGCTCCTCCCCCAATCTTTTGGCAGGGATCGGCAAGCGCCGCCGCGATTCGATGGAACGCGAAGAAGATCGCCAACTTTTCGAGCCGCTTTCCGCGAAGAGAGCCCCCGGAGTTAGACAAGGAGAATTGAACGCGAAAAGGCGCCGACCGGCGCGCTAGCTTTCGGCCCGTCGAACAGGCTATGCTGTATGCCAGAGTTCGGTTTCGGAGAGGACCTTCAATGAAGCGAAATTATCTTTGGTGCCTCGTCATCTTCGCGCTCTTTTCTTCGCTCTTGCCTGTCCATGCGTTGCGTTTCGAGCAACCGCCGAACGGAACCATCCGCACGGCACCAGCGGCCCCGCTCATTCCAGACGAAGTGCGACGAGCCGAGCTTGCTCGCCGACGCGCGCGCGTCGCAGAACGGATCGGGCCGCAAGCGGTTCTGGTTTTGTTCAGCGCCGAGCCGCGCGTCTATTCCAACGACGTTGATTACGAATACAGACAAGAGAACAACCTTTTCTACCTTACGCACTTGAACCAACGCGGAATCAAGCTCGTTTTGATGCCCGGCAATCCGCGCTTTCCTGAGATCCTCTTTCTACCGCGTCGTGATCCGCGACTTGAAACTTGGACCGGACGGATGTACAGCGCGGAAGATGCACAGCGCATCTCCGGCATCAGCGAGATTTGGGATGCACGCGAATTCGAGCCGTTCATGCGCGCGCTGCGTCTGCGTCAACCCTACACACCCAGAGAGGGGGCGCAATTGATGGGTCGCGCTCCTTCCGCAAACGTGACGCCGACGCAAATCGCTTCCACCAGCCCGCCGCTCCCCGCTTCCGCGGCTACGGGATATGAAACCCTTTTCACTGCCGCGCGCAACAACCAAGCTGTCATCCACCTTCTTCTCCCTTTCGACCGCGAGGTGCGCGATGGCGGTGAGAGCCGTGAGTTCCGCCAAGAACAACGCTTCGCCGCGCACTGGGCGCAAGGAGCCAATGGTTACGCCGTTCGCAGTGCATGGCCCATCTTCACTGAGATGCGTGTGGTGAAATCGCCCATGGAACTGCAATTGATGCAACATGCTATTGACATCACCATTGAAGCGCTGCAACGCGCCATGGCGATGGCCTCCGAGGCGCAGTGGGAGTATGAAGTGAGGGCGGAAGTCGAATACGTCTTCCGCCGCCGGAATGCGTTCTGGGGCTACCCGTCGATCGTCGGCTGCGGCCCGAACGCAACCACGTTGCATTACGAAGAGGCGCGCGGGCCGATCAAACCGGACTCCCTGCTGCTCATGGACGTCGGAGCCGAGTACGAACACTACTCGGCTGACATCACGCGCACTTTTCCCGTCAGCGGCAAATTCACGCCCGCACAAGCTGAGATTTACAACCTCGTGCTCGCTTCCCAAGAAGCGGCAATGCGCGCTGTGCGCCCTGGAGCCACGCTGTCAGAAGTTCACGCCGCAGCCGTGGAGAAGATCAAAGACGGCTTGCTTCGCTTGGGATTGATCACCGACAAGAATTCCGATCAATACGCCATCTGGTTCATGCACGGCACGTCACACATGCTCGGCATGAACGTTCATGACGTTGATCTTCCCGGAGCGAAGCTTGCTCCGGGCATGGTCTTCACCGTCGAACCCGGCATATACATTCGCGAAGATGCGCTCGACAATCTGCCGGACACGGAAGAGTACCGGCGATTTCGCCAAACGGTGCGCCCGGCGTTCGAGAAGTACAAGGGCATCGGCGTGCGCATTGAAGACGACGTGCTCGTCACCGAGAACGGATTCAAGAACCTTTCCGCCGCCCTGCCGCGCACTACCGCCGAAATCGAAGGTTTCATCGCCAAAGCGCGCGCCATCCGCGCGGGAGGTCTGCGGTCAGCTTCCATTGGCGCCGCATCCCGATTTGATTCCGACCCCTATCAACGTGCAGAATCTATCTTCGCACCAGCTATCGCGGTCGTCGAAAGTTCGACTCCGTCCGATGCTGGAAGAAGATTTAGGCAAAGGAGATCAAGAGAAGCGATGCCGATCTTCGAGTACGTTTGCCGACACTGCGGCGATAAATTCGAGAAGATCGTGACGACGACGAGTCGCGTCGAATGTCCTAGCTGCCACAGCGAAGAGGTCGAAAAGCAATTGTCGGTATTCTCCGTTGCCAAGAGCGATGTGGACTTCAAAGGAGCGATCGGTCCGTGCAGAACTTGTGGCGACCCACGCGGGCCAGGAGCGTGCTCGCTCGATTGAACGATCGTGTCCAGTGATAAAGGGAAAAGGGTGAAGGAAAGCGCTTTGCTTGAGCTGGCGCGTCTTTACGCCCAAATTGATCGCAGCGTCGAACGCCTCGTTGAAAGACATGCCGCGAGGTTGAACTGCAAGCGCGGGTGTTGCGCCTGCTGCGTGGATGATCTGACCGTTTTCGAAATCGAAGCGGAGAACATACGTCGCCGCCACAGCGTTTTGCTCCGCTCGCAAGCGCCGCATCCAAGTGGCAGATGCGCCTTTCTCGACGCCGACGGTGCGTGTCGCATCTACCAAGATCGGCCATACGTCTGTCGCACGCAGGGGCTGCCGCTTCGCTGGTTGGAGGAAGCGGCTGATGGTCAAATCTTCGAGTTGCGCGACATATGCCCACTTAATGACGACGGAGAAGCGATCGAACAGCTTTCGGAGAATGATTGCTGGACCATCGGCCCGGCGGAAAGCCAACTAGCAAAACTGCAGGCGCTTTTCGGCGGCGGGAAGATGAACAGGGTGCGTCTCCGTGAGCTTTTCGGCTCGAACAAGGCGTTTGAAACAAACACCCAGATACGTGAGGAGAAGCAGCCATGCAATGGGTCCCCGTAGCCAGCAAGGAAGGGAGTGCGTACGTTGATCTCGACAAAATCGTGAAAGTGCAATTCGAAACCGAAAACGGGGCGCTACGTGCGCATCTGTTCGCTGCCACGGGGTCGAACAGCTTGGTGCTCGCCGGCATCGTCGTCGACGCCGAAATCGCCTCAGCGCTTTACCGCATCATTCAAGACCAGTCTTTCTCTTGAAAAATGGGAAACGCGCTCTAGCAGTCAGAGCGCGTTCGACAAACATCCTTCCAGTATCTTCAACGACGGCGAGCACCACCAGTCAATCTGATCTCCTCTTCAATGCGCTCCACGCGGTTGGCAGGGCTCGGGTGGTCCGAGAAGAAACCGCCGCCGCCGCGCATGGTTCGCATGAAGTTCGCCAAACCATACGGATTGTAACCCGCTCGACGCATCAACTGCACTGCGCCGACGTCAGCTTGCGTTTCGGCTTCGCGACTGTAACGTAGAAAGAGCGAATTGAGTCCGAGACCTATGCCAAACCGCGCCAAGGTAGCACCCAAGCCGCTGCCGAGTTGGTTGCTCAAGATTTGCAACGGCGCTTGCGCGAGCATCGCCTTGGAAGCTTGGTTCGTGCCATGTCGCAACGTAACGTGCATGATCTCGTGCGCGAGGACCCCGGCCAGTTCGTCCTCGCTTCTCACCGCACGCAGCAATCCGCTGGTCACGTAGACGTAACCGCCGGGAAGCGCAAACGCATTGACATCGGAGCGATCTATCACGCGAAAGCGCCAAGGAAGCCCCGGCATCGAAGAACGCGCTGCCAGCCGTTTCCCAATCCGCGTCACACGCGGGTCCTCATATGTTCGGTACTGGCGCTCGATCTGCATCGCCGACTGCCGCCCGATTTCGACGTCGTCGCGCAGGGAGAAGAGGTTGAACCCGGGGCGGAGCCGCGTCTGTGCGCTCGCCTCTGTCATCAGCACGGGCGCAGCGCCGAGCGCGAGAACCATCGTAATGATCGCACATATTTTAACAACACCCTTCGCCATCATGATCCTTCCCCCTCTTCGCCGCTTTTTCGGTTGGTTTGGTTTCAGTGCATGAAAATCGCGTGCCAAAAATCGGCGCGCTTCGCGGTCGCAAGCGAAGTTCACGCGCCGAACAACACCACTGCAACGTTCCTCTCCCCGGTCGTGCCCCTATTCGGGGAGAGAGCAAGACCTTCAACGCCCGTGTTTGCACGAAAAGAGGCGATTTGCGCCCGAAAAAGTTCACCTCTGCATGCGATTGCGTCCCGACGCGAAACGGACGCGCAGATGATCAACTCGAAACAACGCTTCAAACGTTCCATCGAATTCGCCATGGGGCGCGGCCTATGTAGAAAGCGGGGGCCGCCCGGAAGCGATAACTGACCCTCGAACTCGCCGTTGACCCCGTCAAGCCTGCTATCGGACGTAACGCACGCGGCAAGCGTTTCCTCTTCCGAACGATCTCAAATACCTATTTGGCTACGAAGAGAAGCGGTCGGCGGAGAGCAATGCAACGCCCTATCCTTTTGCGGCGCTTCACGCTTCGAACCTGCCGGAGATTACATGAAGCGGGTGCACCCTGAAACGATGGAAAGCTCCCCGGTTGAAGATCAGCGGGAGAGGCAGTTCTTCGGTTGAAGATAGGTGGGTTGAGAAGTTAATATCTTTCGCGCGCCCTTGCTCCTCTGGACCACGAACCTAGGGCGCGTGGATTCGGAGGGCGATCAGTCCCCGACTACGGAAGCTTTTCAAGATTCAGCGATAGACGAATGAACAGGCTTTTCGCCATCGTGCTTCTCGTTTTCGCTCTCCCGGGCCAACAATTGAAAGGCCCATCCGGTCCGATCTCTCCGACCGTCGAAGCGACGGTTGTCAACGAAGATGCGTCGCGTGCGCTTCGCGCTTTGCTGGCTACCGCGGCTGAAAAGAACGCCTCGCTCGCGCGCGAACTGATCTGGAACTTCGGCGGACGCATGCACCGCGGCGTGGAAATCTACGTTCCGCTTATCGCGCAAACGATCGGATGCGAGAGCAGCGCCGCGACAGTGGAGTTTGCAGGTGCGCTCTCCGCTTGGCAAGCGCGCGTCGGACTGCCGCGAACCGGCGTGTTAGACGAGGAGACGGTTCACGCGCTGATCTCATCTTGGCAGGAGGAAAGGATCAGAGATCGACAGGAACCGCCGCTAGATCAGCTCGTCGTCGCCCCGCCATCGGACTTCTTCGATCCAGATAGACCTGATGAACTGCGCCGCGTCGAGAAGGAGGCTTATGACGCCTACAAACGCATGTTCGCGGCGGCGCTCGCCGATCCGAGTTCTGGGTTGGCGCGCGATCAATCGAGAAGATACCTGAAGATCATCTCCGCTTTCCGTTCGCGCGAGTATCAAGAAAGGCTTCGACGTATGTCTCCACGTTCCGGAAGAATCGGGCTGGCCATCAACAGCCCGCATTTCACCGGGCGGGCGCTCGACCTATATGTCGGCGGCGCCCCTGTTGATACGGATGACGTCAATCGCGCCATGCAAACGCAAACGCCTATCTATCGCTGGTTGGTCCGCAATGCGCGTCGTTTCGGGTTCGTCCCGTACTTTTACGAACCTTGGCACTGGGAGTATCGCCCGGAACTCACGACCGCTTCGGCGAACAAGTTGACCGCGCGTTGACGCGCTCAGGGCGCATCGTTAAACGAGTCGAGAGCCTTAACTTGTCGGTCGATCCCAGTTCAATTCGAGCTTCGACCGTCCTTTTGGGATGAACCGAAGAGCGAGATCAAAACGAGCGCTAAAACGGAGAGGATGATCGCTGGGATGACCGGATCGATCCCGGTCTGCGCCCCTAACCCGCCGAATTCCCAGATGAGCGTCGTGGCGATCCCGGTGACGATGGAAGCGACGGCTCCCGCCGCCGTCGCACGTGGCCAAATGAAGGCGGCGACCAGCGAGGGCGTCACGCCTGTACCGTAGATCGTGTAGGCGCGAAGCGCGACCTCGAGGAACTTATCCGAGTAGGTCGAGATCACGTAAGCGACCGCGCCGAGCGCAACCACAGTTGCGCGCAACAACCAGACCAACCTCTTTTCGCTCGCCTGTGGATTGATGAAACGTTGATAGATGTCACGGATCAACGCAGTGGCCGGGACCAAAAGATAGGAGATTGCGGTTGACATGATGATCGCCATGATCGTCGTCATGACCAACGCGCCGAGCCAGACGGGGAGATGGTCGCGCGCGACGTAAGCGATGACACGTCCCGGCTGAGCCAACTCGCCGCCGCGCCATTCGAGCGCCGAGGCGACCCACGCTGTCAGGATAATCATCCACTCCATGTAGGCGACGCCGACGAGCAACCATAAAGTCGCCGCCCGCGCCTTGCCTTCCGTTTGCGCTGAGAAAAAGCGCTGGTACATGTTCGCGTCGCCGAGCACGAGAAGCCCTGGCGGCAGGATATAACCGAGCGCTTGCACCCAACCGATCGGTCCGATCAACTTCAAATGATCGGGCGGCAAACTGGCCGCAATCCCCTGATACCCTCCGGCGGTGGACCAGAGATAAGGCAATGTGATGAGAAGACCGACGATCATCGTCACCCCCATCGCCACATCCGTGTAGGCGACCGAGAACATGCCGGCCAGCGCCGTGTAGACGATGATGAATGCGGCAACGATGATCACGGCGAGGCGAAAGTCCAAAGAAGGCATCGTCAGATTGATCACCGCGGCTGCCGCGCGATACTGGTAAGAGACGATGGTCACGGCAGTCATCACAAGCGCAATGACGCCGAGAATGCGCGCCCATTTGTTGTATCGCGTCTCCAGAATGTCTTGTACGGTGATGGCCTCGAAACGACGTGCGCGCGCCGCCAAGAACGAGAGAGCGCCGATGCCGACGAGCGCGCCGAGCGGCAAGATCCATGCCGCAATGCCTACTTCGTACACTTTGCCAGCGTTGCCGAAGATCGACCCAGTGCCGATCCACGTCGCAAGCATCGTCCCGAAGAGGACGAACGTTCCGAGCTGGCGTCCAGCAACCGAAAAATCCTCTTGCCGTTCGACGCCGCGACTGCGGATCGCGCCGATGCCGACCAAAAAGATGAGATAAACGACGATGGTCCAGAAATAAGCGCTGTTCATTTTCGGCTCCGCCGTAAGGTTCGAGGCTCTACAGATTCGCGAGAATGAAATCGGTCATCATCTGGCGCAGGTGCTTCACCAAGAGCGGATCGGTAACGCCGTGACGCGATTTCGGGTAGAGCATCAACTGGAACTGCTTGCCAGCCCCCTGCAGTTCATGGATGAACTGGATGCTGTTCTGCAAATGGACGTTATCGTCGATCGTCCCATGGATCAGGAGGAGCTTGCCGTGTAGGTTCGAGGCCGCACGTATGACCGAACTACGTTGATAACCGTCGGGGTTGTTCTGCGGCATACGCATATAACGCTCCGTGTAGATCGAATCATACAGGCGCCAATCCGTCACGGGCGCGCCGGCGATGCCGATGCGAAAGCTCTGGCTGTGCGTCAAAGCGTAGCTCGTCATATAGCCGCCGAAGCTCCATCCCCACAGACCGATGCGCGAAGCGTCGACGTAAGGCAGGTTGCGCAGATAAGCGATGCCGTCCTCCAGATCCCTCAGCTCCAGCTCCCCGAAGTTACCATAAGCCGCCCACGCCGATTGGGCACCTTTGCCGCTCGCCGTGCGATTATCGCAGATCCAGATGATGTAACCTCGCTGGGCTAGCGATTGGTGCCACATGTAGGTTGACCCGCCCCATACATTGCGCACCGAAGGCGCATGTGGTCCGGAGTAAGTATAGCTCATCACCGGATATTTTCTGTTCGGATCGAAATCGGGCGGTTTGATCATCATCGCTTCCATGATGAATCCATCGCGCGTTTTGACCTGCAAGAACTCTGGTTTCCCGAGTTTGAACTGCCGTAACGCTTCGACGCGATTTTCATCGATGACGCGCACCAATTTCCCTTCCGCATCGAGCAGGCGCACTTGCGTCGGCGTCTGCACATCGCTCCAGTAATCGATGAAACGAGCGTATTGCGGATTGAACACGGCGCGATGCCACCCTTCGGTCTGCGTCAGCCGCATCATGCGGCTCGCGTCGAGCCTGACGCGATAGACGTGTTCGGCGATATGGCTGTGTTCGGTGGCGGCAAAATAGACCCAGCCCGCTTTCTCATCAACGCCGTACAGATCGCGCACTTCCCAGTCGCCGTTCGTCACTTGACGGATCAGCTTACCGTCGGACGCGTAATGATAAAGATGCATCCAGCCGTTTCGTTCGCTGCGCCACAAGAAAGTGCCATCGCGGAGCCAGTACGGGTTGTCAACCGCTTCGACCCACGCGCGCGTCTGTTCGCGAAAAAGGCGCGTCGTTCGCCCCGTCTCCGCTTCGGCAGCGTTCAGATCGAGGAAAGTCTGCTCGCGGTTTTGCGCTTGGAAGACGACGCGCTGCCCATCGGGCGACCAAGCGACGCGCGAAATGAGCAGATCTTCCGGCACATACGAAGCCAAATCGGCCCAGCGAGTCGGGCCGCCAGCGACGCTCACGATGCCGAGCTTGACGAGCGGATTGGGGTCGCCAGCGAGCGGGTAGTGCGTCTGCTCCAGCGCTTGAAGGCGCGGGAGGTGGTCCACCACCGTGAACTGCGGGACGCGCCGCTCATCCAACTGCAAATAGGCGATGCGCGTCGAATCCGGACTCCACCAATAGCCGCGCCTGTTGCCGCGCCCATAAAGTTCCTCTTCGTAAACCCAATCGAGCCTTCCGTTGAGCAGATCATCGCTGCCGTCGGTGGTGAGCGCTCGCTCGCGTCCCGTCGCAAGCTCGACGACATAAAGGTTTGCGGCGCGCACGAAGGCGACGAGTTGCCCATCGGGGCTGAATGTAGCCTCCGTTTCCTCTTCGGGAGTGGCAGTCAAACGCACGACGCGGTCGCTGCCGAGTTCGTAATAGAAGAGATCGTTGGCGTAATTGAGCAGCACGGCAGTGCGCGTCGGGTTGAAGTTGTAGGAGGTTTGCGACGACAGGCGACGCGCTCCGTCAGCGTCGATGCCGGGAACGCGACGAAGCGCCGACTCCATCTTGGCACCGTCGAAGAAGAGTTCTCGTTCTCCCGTAGCGGCGCGCACTTTCCAGATGCGCGTCGTTCCTTCCTTCGCCGATTCGGGCTGTAGGTAGTGCTCGCCGTCTTCCAGCCACGTGAGGTTGAGCGGCGGCGAACCGTTGAAATTGATGCGCTTAACCGGGTCGTAGATGTCGTCAACGGTAAGCAGGCGCTCTTGCGCTCGCGCGCTGAAAGCGACGATCGACAAAGAGAAAGCGAAGATGTAAAGCCTCGTCCGAAAGATCACGCGCTCTTCCCTCCTTCGTGAAGCCAACTGCGACTCTCCAATTCTTAGCTGTGACGAAAGCGTCAACGTGCCGCCTTTTCGCGCGCGCCGCGCGGCGGCGCGTTCTTCACGAACCGATCGAACCACGAGATCATTTCGTAGAGCGCGTGTTCGATCGATTCGCGCGCCTCATAGCCGTGCGATTCGAGCGGCAACATCACGAAGCGAACCGTCCCGCCGGTGCCGCGTATGGCTTGATACATCCGCTCGGATTGCATGGGGAAGGTGCCCGGGTTATTGTCCGCCTCGCCGTGAATGAGCAACAAGGGTTCGTTGATCTTATGCGCGTACATGAAAGGCGAGACGCGAACGTAAAGATCAGGCGCTTCCCATAGCGTGCGCCTTTCGTTTTGAAAGCCGAAGGGAGTAAGCGTGCGGTTGTAGGCCCCGCTACGCGCGATGCCGGCGCGAAACAGATCCGAGTGGGCCAGCAGATTGGCCGTCATGAAAGCGCCGTAAGAGTGGCCGCCGACGCCGACTCGTTCTGGATCGGTGACGCCCATTTCGACGGCTTTGTCGATCGCCGCCTTGGCGCTCATCACAATCTGTTCGATGAACGTATTGTTGACCGTTTCGGGATCGCCGACGACCGGCATGGTCGCGTTGTCGAGCACGGCATAACCGGCCAGCACGAAGAACAGGTGCGATGCACCCACAAACGTGGTCCAGCGTTGAGTGGAGCCGGTGATTTGGCTCGCCGTCGTCTGATCGGTGTACTCCAGCGGATACGCCCACACGACCGTTGGCAAGCGGGTTCCTTCCTTGTAATCTGGCGGCAGGTAGAGCGTGAAAGAACATTGCACGCCATCGGCGCGTTTGTATGTGACCAGTTGCTTTCGGATGGCGCGCAACTGCGGCGTCGGGTCAGCGAAAGAGGTCAACGGTTGCAAATTCTCTTGAACGCCGCGTTCATCGCGCCGACGCACGAAGAAGTTTGGGGGATCCGTAGGAGATTCGCGCCGCGTGATGAATCGCGTCCCATCGTCGCTGAGCAAGGCGACGAAGCTTTCGTAGCTCTGCGCATCGCTGCGAAAGAGCCGCTCCTTCTTCAAGCTCGTCAAATCAACACGATCCAAGAAGGGGCGATCGCCTTCGGGCGAAGCTCCCTGCCCGGCAAGATAGATCGCGCCGCGATGAACGATGATGGCATTGTGCCCTGTCGGCAAAGCGCGCGTGACGGGCGCACCCGGATCGTTGTAACGATCGTTGACGTTGAGCGACCAAAGCACACGCGCCTCTGCGGGACGATCTGCGCTGACGAGAAAGGCGCGACGAAACCGCCGATCACGGTCATAGTCTGAGATCAGCGCCAGACCGCCGCTTTCGAGCCACTGGCTCCCGACGTATCTGTGTTGCGTGCGAAAGATCTCCGTCGGTGGCGCATTGAACGGAGCGCGGAGCATCAAAATGCGATCACGATGTGTGACTCGTCGTCGCGGATCACCCTCGTCGAGCGCTTCGGCCCAAACGAGCGTTGCCGGTTCATCCGGGCGCCACTTGTAATCGCGCGGTCCAGTGCGCACGCCTTCGATCGGAATAGCGTCAGCCAAAGGAAGACTCGCTAGCTTGTAAACCATGCGACCTTGACTGGACCAGACTTCCACTTCCTTCGGGAAATAGCTGATGGGGAGAAGATATGAAAATGGCCGCTGAATGCGCGCGATGAGAATGCGTTTGCCGTCGGGAGAAGGATCAACCAACTCGAAAATGGCAGGAGCGCCGAGCGGCGTTGTCCTACCGGTTTCGGCATCGACCGCGGCGAGCTGCGCTGTCGCGTAGTATTCGAAGAGTCGCTCGTCGTGTGGCGAGCGCAGAAGGTCTTGGAAGGTGCGCGCGGGCGCTTGCCGTCCAGCGCTCTCCATGGCAGTCGGCTCTGGCGGCACCACTGGCGGTGCTGGCACTGGCCCACGCTCGGACGGGACCAGTTGCACAAGCAGCGTGCGCCCGTCGGGCATCCATTGTACAGGGTCGCCATAAACAGCATTGATGCGCACGCCCTCCAGACGACGTGCGCGCCCTGTTGCTGTCTCCACAACCCACAGTTCTATTCGATCGCTGGTGGTGTTCGTAAAAGCGAAGCGTCGTCCGTCGGGGCTCCAAATCGGCACGCCGAGTTTGGCGTTCAGCGGGAGATCGAGCATCTTCTCCTCACCGCTTTCCACGCGCTTCACGATGAAACGCACAAAGTAGGGCGCGCGATGCGGACCGTTGTTCTGTGGATTAACGCGCAATCCAGCCAAGCGCAACATCGGCTGCGCCAGCTCTGAAAGCGGCGGGTAGCGCAACGCTTGCGCGATGATGACGAACTCGCGCGTCGGACCGACGAAAACGGCAGGCGGAAGAGGCGCGTTCAGCACATCGAGGATCGGCTGCGGCGGTTTTTTGTAACCCGTCTGCGCCAGCGCAGGCAGAGCGCAAAGATAGAAGATCACGAGCGGCGCCGCAAGCTTGCGGGGCACGGGCGGAATTGTCATCTTTTTTGTTTCCTCGGTGAAACTCGTCGAGCAAGATGGACCGATGAGAGAAAATAGCACAAAAACTGCCGGGAGCAGAAGATGGCGTTGGGCGTCGAATTGAGTTCGAAGCTCTCACGGCAGAAGATAGCGGCAACCGACCCTAAACCTTGCCTCGGCGCACGATCAGCGCCCAAGTTTGGCTCCTGCTAATCGCAGTCGTATGCGATAGACTCCGGTCCGCGCCGTGATGTAGAGCGTGCGTCGGTCATCATCGCCCCAGGCGATATTTGCCGGAATCTCAGGCGTTTCGATCACTCCGATGCGCTGTCCCTGTGGCGTAAAAATCCACACGCCGCGCGGCCCGGTGCAATAGAGGTCGCCGCGTTCATCGACCTTCAGACCATCAGGCACGCCCGCTTCGCCGCTCCCCGGCAAGACGGCGAAGATTCGACCATTGCCGATTGAACCATCGGGAAGAACCTCGAAGACGCGTATGTGCCCTTCAGCCGAGTCGGAAACATAGAGCTTTCGCTCATCGGATCACGACGGCGCGGAGACCCCTGCCTTCAAGCATGGGGAGGAGCGCCGCCTTGCCTCCTTTCACACGCCTTACATGAAGGCGGGG
>NZ_PSLQ01000080.1:0-13515 GCF_040289685.1 Pyrinomonas sp. | reverse complement strand
TCCGTGCTGGTCTTCGAAAACCTGCACATAGGGCAGCCGAAGAAGGGCCAGATCAGGGGCAAGGCGCTTCGCCGCAGGCTCTCCCAATGGCAAAGGGGGCTGATTCGGCGGTGCGCCAGGAACAAGGCGGAAGAGGCCGGTATGATCGTGGACACGACCGATCCCCGCTATACCAGCCAGAACTGCTCTCGTTGCGGCCTGCGCGGCAAGCGCGCTAGACATCGTTTCACCTGCCCTCACTGCGGGTTCCAGGAGCATGCGGACATCAACGCTGCGCGGAATATCCGCAACCGCTATACCGTCTTTCGGGACGGTGGGCCGCCGTCAACCGGCCCCGAAGCCCTGTCCGGCTTGCTGGGCGAGGGCAAGCCCCCGGCTGCGCGCCGTGGGGTAGTTGACAGAGAGCACTTGCAGCTTGTGCGCAACGAGCTTGTCGTAACTACGTTGCACAGAGCTACCAGGTTTTCGCTACAAAGAACAAGCCGAGCTGAGCTATGACTTTGTGCGCTGGCTGTTGAACCACGCATCAGAGAGTGAAACGCTAGGGTAGGCTTTACAGGGTGCGCTCATTGCGCGCCTCGGTTCACGGCATGCTGTAAGCGAAAACGACCGCTTGCTTTTTCTCTCGGACCTATGTTTTTCTAATTATGTCGAGGTCAAAAATTCATTCCCATGCTGAAAAGATCGTTTTCATTCGTTGCGATCACCCTTTTGCTCTCTGCCTTGATGCTCAGTTGTCGGCAAACGAGCGGACCACCGCAATCATCGGCCAACGCTCGGCGTTACGATTTGACGGGCACGGTGGTTTCAGTTGACCGCGCTCACAAACAGGTCGTCGTCTCGCACGATCCGATTCCCGGTTTCATGGATGCCATGATCATGCCGTTCACGCTCTACGCGGACTGGGCTTTTGACGTGCTGTCGCCGGGCGATCGTATACACGCAACGCTCGTCGTCGATGGCGATCGGTCGTGGTTGGAGAATCCGCTCGTCGTTCGCCAAGAAGGCGCACCGGCCCAGACGCCATCGCGGGCGTCATTGCAACCTGGTGTGGAAGTCCCGCCCTTCATGCTCACGAATCAAGACGGCAAACGCATAAACTTCGCCGATCTTCGCGGGCGGGCGGTTGTTTTAACTTTCATTTACACGCGCTGTCCGCTGCCTGATTATTGCCCGTTGATGACCTCCAATTTCGCCGCCATTAACCAACGCTTGCAAGCCGACGCAGAACTGGCGCGGCGCGTCAAACTGCTCAGCATCACGGTCGATCCCGAACACGACACGCCACCGGTCATGCGCGCTTACGCGATGGAACGCGCTGGGGTGAAGGATTTCCGACAGTGGGAATTTCTCACCGGCTCACCCGACGAAGTGCATCGCGTAGCGACCTTTTTCGGACTCGACTATTTCGCCGAAGGGAACCAGATCATTCACAACTTGTGCACGGCGCTCATCTCGCCCGAAGGCAAGATCGTCAAGATATATCACGGCAATGAGTGGAAGCCTGAAGACGTGGTAGATGATCTGCGCGCGACGCTTGGGGAGAAACAGGCGAAAAGTTGAAACGAGCCAGGTCCGCGTCGAAAAGGCCGATTAGGCGTTTTGGGAAGTCGCTCTCGGCAAGAGCAGGGTGCGTCTGCGGTGGTCGAACCCTTTCGCGCTAACGGTGGCGACTCAGCAGGGCGATGAAACGCTCGAACCGCCCGCGGTCTTCTTGGCTCATCTCCGCGATCTGCACGCCGATGAGAAAGCCTATATCGTCGGCCTCTTCTGCGGCGAGTTGTTCGTAACGCACTGGAAAAGCGAAGATCTCAACTGGACCGGTCGGAAGTTCGAGCGAGATCCGCAATTGGCGATCCTCGCCCGTCAGGTAGCGGTCGCCGAGGCGTATGGCTGGGACGATGATCGCTAGTCCCGTCGCGCTCACATCGCGCGTGTGGCCGTCGAGCGACAGCTTTTTGCGACTCCCCGGGGCAACTGGCGGCGCGTCGATGAGCGTCACGCTCAGCGGCAAACGCACGCGATAGCGCGGCGCGCGACGCCGATCGCTGATCAACTCGCGCAACCGCATGGCGATCGAACGCAAAAGTTCCGACATCGGATCTTCAATCGCGGTTCGCTTCTTCGATCGGGGGAGAGCGCAAAGTCGGTCGTCAGCCCGAGCAAGCTCGACGCTGACTTCCGCGCGGTGAGCTACTTCTCCATCAGCGGTTTTCCGCCGACGTCTTTGCTCTTGATGCCGTTTCGGTCCATGTAGAAAGAGAGTCGCCCGGTGCGTCCGTAACGCGCTGGCTCGGCGCGCACTGCATAGCTCCGACCGTCGTTCGAGACGACGATTTGAAATCGGTAGCCGGTTGAATCCGCAGTCTCCAAGTCTTTGGGCACGAGTCCAGCGCGGATCAGCGTCGAAAGGTCGGCAAACCGCCCATCGTGTTGCGCGCTATAAACGAGTTGAGCGGCGGCGATGCGCTGCAACAGTTTTTGCACTTCGTCGTGATGAGCATCGATGCGTGCTTGAAAGAAGAAAGCCTTGCCGCGCTGCTGGACCAGAAGCTGGCTCTGCCGATCGCCGACGAGCCAACCGCCTTTATCGCGCACCAAGGCGACCGGCTCGGGCGCAGCGTTCGGATCGTCTTTGAGACGGATGAAGACAGTAGCCGCGTCTGCGCTCATCTGCTCGCCAGCGATCTCGAAGCGTTCGGGCACGGCGGCCGCGATGCGCTCGAAATCCGGCTGTAGGTCTCTAAACTCCTCTTCGCTCAATCCTTCCACAGCGGGACGATAGATCGATAACGCGAAAGCATCTCGAAAGCGGCGCTCGCGCAAAGCACGATAGAACTCGCGCACGACCTCGGTCGGCGACCTATCGCTCTTGCTGGAAGCTTGCTGCCGCTCGGCAGCGCAAGCGGACGGCAACAAACAGAGCATCATCGCCAGCATCAAGGCGCGGGCGCCGCTTTTTCCCATTGAGCCGAGATCGAGCATGAGCGCTTCTCCGACACGTTTCGGTTGAATCTCTCTTGGTCGCAAGCTTCCAAAGCCGACGATGACGCGCCGCGAAGGAATCCGGTAAAACATGGCGAACAAGCGCCTAGCGCCGGCTCCTCTAAAGTCCGCCGCGACGCGACTCATCCGGCAGCGTCAGGGCGGCGCCCGGCGAGCAACCAACCGCGCCCGACCACATAGAGAAAGAGCACGAGCAACGCGAACGGGATCAACGCGAGCAAATCCGCGTAAGCCCCCTCGAAGAAGGGGTTGTGCGCCTTGGCCCAGTTCGTGATCGCTTTGGTCTGCTGCTCCAGCAGGCCGGCCATGAAAGCGATGACGATTCCGGCGACAGCCCCGCCGGCGATGTAACCGGAAGCGAGCAACACGCCCGGGCTGCGGTCGGCTTCAGCCGCGAACTCTTCGTCGTTCAGCCTCTTGAACTCTTCGCGTCGCCGCATCGCGCGATCCACCAACCAGCGTATGGCGCCGCCGATGAAGATCGGCATCGAAGTGGAAATGGGCAGATAGACGCCGACGGCGAAAGCGAGCGACGGCACGCCCGCCAGCTCCAACACGACGGCGATCATCACGCCGAGCAACACCAAGCCCCAAGGCAGTTGCCGGTCCAGCACGCCCTTGATGATGTAGGACATCAACGTCGCTTTAGGTGCATCGAACTTGGTTACGGGCGTGCCGTCGGGGCGCACTTTGTGTGTCCCGTTGATCCCTGGATCAACGTAGTAAACGGGAACGCCTTGAGCATCGACCAAGTATTTGCCTGCTGGGCCACGCGTCGCATCGAGTTTGTGCCAGACGAAGTACTCGTTGCCGTCGGTGCGCGCCTGCGCTCCCGTCAGGCGTTCGCGCTCGCGCAGTTCGGCGACGTTGGCGCGCAGCTCGGACGGAAAGTTCTGTTGCACTTTGTAACGAATGCGCCCCGACCGGTCCACCAAATACTCGCCCGGCGTCAAACCGCCCTCCGCCGCGTTCGGCTTAACTGACAAGAGACGGTATTCGTCCGGCACAGGCGGCGCGTTCATCGAATCGGCGTAGAGCGGAAGCGTTGCCAACGTCTCGGTCGAAAGCGGCGCGGCGCTGTTGGCCACCGGCTCGAACGTCACGCGCGGCACATAGACCGTTCCGTTGTCGTTGAGTCGCAACAAGATGGGACCGAGAATCAAGGCCGAAGCGAGCGCGCCGATCAAGATGGCGATCTGCTGATACTTCGGCGTTGCGCCAACCAAAAATCCCGTCTTCAAATCCTGCGAGGTGGTCCCGCCGTTGGAGGCAGCGATGCAAACGATGGCGCCGACTGAAAGGGCTGTGACGTAGTATTCGGGACCGGTCCAGCCGATGAGCAGAAAGATCAAACAGGTGAGCAGCAACGTCGCGACCGTCATGCCGGAGATTGGATTGGAAGAAGATCCGATCTCGCCCGTCAAACGCGATGACACGGTGACGAAGAGAAACCCGAAGGCGATGATCAAGATCGCGCCGAGCAGGTTCATGTGCAACGGGCGCGCCAGCATGATGGCCATAATCAAAAGGATAATGCCACCGAGGACGAATTTCATCGAGAGATCTTGGTCGGTACGCGGCACGGAATCGCCCGCCGGTTGACTCCCGCGAAGATCGCTCAACCCTGCGCGCAAACCGTGCCAGATGGTCGGCAACGACCGGACCAAACTGATGATGCCGCCAGCGGCCACGGCCCCCGCTCCGATGTAGAGGATGTAGGCGCCGCGAATCTCATTAGGCCCCATTTCGCTGATCGGCACAGTGCCCGGCGGAATCGGACCGGCAGCAGCTTCGCCGAAGAGTTTGATCGCGGGAATCAACACTAAGTAAGCGAGCGCGCCACCGGCGAGCATGATCGACGCAATGCGCGGGCCGATGATGTAGCCGACGCCGAGAAGCTCCGGTGAGATTTCAGCTCCGATGGAGCCACCTTTGAACGGAGCGCCGAAGACCTTCTCAGGCGTATCTTTCCATCCCTTGAAGGCCGCCATCAAAGTCTTGTAACCGAGACCAATGCCGAAACCGGTGAAGATCGTCGCCGCGCCAATACGATTGGCCGCGCGCTCGCCTTCTCTGTTGGGCACCGTGTCAGCTGCTCCGGCTTTGAGCACTTCGGCGCACGCTGTCCCTTCCGGGTACTTCAAGATGCCGTGCTGTTGCACGATGAGGGCGCGGCGAAGCGGGATCATCATCAAGATGCCAAGCAGGCCGCCAAGCACTGCGACCAACATGACGCGCATTAACTCCAGATCGAACCCGAGGATGAGGATCGCAGGCATAGTCACGCCGACGCCGAACGCGATCGATTCGCCAGCGGAGCCTGCCGTCTGTACGATGTTGTTTTCGAGAATGGTCGCTTTGCGCAAGCCCAACTTCGCCAGTATGCCGAAGAGCGTAATCGAGATGACCGCAACCGGAATCGACGCGCTCACTGTCAACCCGACCTTTAGCACCAGATAGAGCGACGAAGCGCCGAAGATCATGCCCAAGATCGTGCCAACAATGAGCGGCAGCGGAGTCAATTCCGGGATGACGACTTCGGGAGCAACAAAGGGGCGAAAGGTTGCGGCTCGCGGCTGTTCGGGCTTTGTGCCCACGATGTCCGGGTACTCGGCCTGTGTGATCCCAACGGTTTCGCTCGACATATCGCGCGCTCCAAGTAAAATCTCGCTCGAAATGACGGGAGAGCGAGCCTACTTTACACGTCTCGGCGCGTTTGCTGCAAGCATATTTTGCCTCCGACATCGGGCCTGACGCCGAAAAGCGCAAGGTTTTTCCCTCCTTCGGCATCGAGACGCGCCAAGATCAGGCGGCGTGAAGAAGCGCTAGCCGGGTTAGCATCGTGAGAATGCGTCGCAAGCGAAATCAACCGAGGGAGTCGCACACGCCTCTCAAGGCGCTTTCCCGTTTTAGTATGGCCTTTCAAGACGGCTTTTCATCGGGGTCAAGCAAAACATGATCGCTGTGTCGGCGACGAACCGAAAAGATTTTTAAACCATGTTTCAGGCACGAACGTCTTTAACTGCACGAAACAATCTTTCGAACGGCGAGACCGAAATTTTGCGTGTTCGGAGCTATCGCCCGATGGGAGGATTGTTTTCCGAAGTTCGCCGAGGCTCGTCGCTTCCGCTCCGGAGCGAATCATCGGTGCTGTTTTGAGGCGGTATGCGTTCCTTTTCGCTGCGCGACCGATCGAGATCAAAGCGGTCGCTTTGGTTCCGCGCTTTCTTCGTCCTAGCGCTCGCACTGGCTGTCGTTTACGGTGCGGCTTTCGCTTGGTTCGCGATACAAACAGAGCGTGCGCTCGTTCCTTTCAGCGACTACTGCGTCGAACTACCGGAAGGCGAGACGGTGGTTACCGTCTCCGACCCGCGACGAGGCGCGCAACCTTTGACTCAGCTCGTGATCCATCGCCGCGGAGATCAGATCACGGGCGCACCGCGGCGGGTCGTGCGCTTGCCGCCGCGCGTCGCCCTTGCAGCCGAGGACGCCGCTTTCTTTCGCGAAGAGATGCGCGGCGTTTTCCGCGCGCAAGCCTCGGCGTGGGACAAAGCCAACGCCATCCGTTCTTGGCTTGCAAGTCGCGCCACGCGCGTTGCCCTGCCCGGATTGCAGACGCGCCGCGCACGCGAGGCTTATCTTCAAATGACCGCTGGTGCGCCGGTGCTCTGCGCCAACCTTGCTGATATCTACGCGGCGGCGTGCGAAGCGGCGGGGCTGACGGCACGCACGGTCGGCATGAGCTTGCTCGTGCGCAATGGCAACTTCGGACGCGATACGCACGTCGGCGTCGAAGTTTGGATTCCGGAACTCGGCGGCTGGATCTATCAGGATCCGACGTTTGATTGCTACTGGGAGGTCGATGACAAACCGGCCAGCGCATTGCAGCTTCACGAAGCGCTTCTTTCAGGCCGTCAGATTGCGCCGGGACCGCGCGGTCGAAACATGAACGAGGTGATGCGTCGCACGGCGATCGACCCGCGCCTCTATTTCCGTCATCTTTATTACGAGTACAGGATCGGCGGCGCAGCGCTCTACTTCGCCGATCCGCGTCTGGAGCCAGTGCACATCGCGGATGCCAATTGGGCGCAGACCGATGACCCAGAGGCGCTGCGACGATTTGACGCCGATGGCAATACGGTGGTGGACCAGCGCGGCGAAATCGCGCCCGGCATCTTCGCTCAAATCATCTGCGGCCAACTCTTCATTCGCGACCGGCGGGAAGGCACGCGCGGCATCCGCGTTCGTTCGTCTCGCGGCCCGGTGCGCGCCTGCGCGTACGAGCATCGTCGCGCCGAAGAACTCGGCGTCTTCACGGGCCATAACTTCGCGCGTAACGGATTGTTTCACCGGCTGGGCGATACCGGCGCGCTGGCCGAAGACTGGTCCATCTCTGGACCGGTCGAGGGAGTGGCCGCGCTCGGCGGTCAAGGGTTCGCTGGTCGCGCTGGAGCGAAATTGTGGCAACGCATTCGAGTTGGACCGGGCCGGAGCTACGTGCTCTACGCTAAGGTCAACGTTCCGACTAATCGCGCGCAATGGGCTTTCGGCGATCCTCACGTCCCGCGATCTTTCACGCGCGGCGAATGCGCACCGGAACGCATCAGCGAGAACATCTCCGACGTGGTCACAAGCGAAAGCGGCGAACTCGAAATCGCCTTCGAACTTCCGGAAGGCGGAGCCATGCGCGTGCTCGAAGTGATCGTCACCGAACTGCCCCGACCGGATGGGCAAGAAGCTTCGGCAAAGGCAGAGGCTCGATCTGGCGCGCAAAGCGCCGCGAAAATCGGAAGCGCAACGGGACCGGACAATCGCCGCGCGCCGAAAGCGGTCGCACGGGAAAAACGGCATCGTAAACCGACCGGATGAGCAGCAGGACCGAGGCTACACGCGAAGTCGCTCGCTGTCGCCGCGGGGCATCTTAGATCCACTGGATGAACGGTGAGTTGAAGCGGTCCAAACGCGAAGTCGCTCGCTGTCGCCGCGGGGCATCTTAGAATCCGCTGGCTGAACGGTGAGTTGAAGAGGTCCAACGCTGGAATCGGCAAGGTACGCTCCTAAAGCTCCGTCGCGGACCGAACGCTCGTCGCATCCCGAAGCGCGAACACGACGGATCCATCCGCTTCCGTTCTCCTCTTGAGGGCGAAGCGTCTTTGCCCACTGACGACGGACGGACACCAGTCAACTCGCCCGCGCGTTGTCTCTAATTTGTGCGTTCCGGTTCCATTTCGGGAGCACGCTCCGGAGCTTCCGATTCACTTGGGGCGGGTTGCTCAACGGAGCGCCGCAAGCTAATCGCGTTGACTTTGAATCCCGCTTCGGCAAAGCGTTGACGAATGCTGCGTCCGATCTCCTTCTCGACGTTGACGGCATTGATTCGTTGCGGATCGCGCCAGAAATGCGCTTCGAGATGAACGGCTCGGAGGCCAGTGCGCGCTTCGATTTGCGGCTCCACGCGCCCAGCTAGGACCGGCGTCTGCGCCAGCGTCTGCATGAGCAGGCTACGCGCTGTCTCCACGTTGCTTGCAGGTTCCAGTTCGACCTCGACCGCTTCGCGTACGAGCCGCGCGCTCCGGTTGTTGATGACGACTTCAGTGATCAACTTCGAGTTCGGGATGATGATTAGCCGTCCATCGTAGCCACGCAACAAGGTGTCGCGCATGCGTATGGTTTCGATCGTCCCTTCATAGGTCCCCATGGTGATTTGGTCGCCGATTTGAAAAGGACGGTAAATGAGCAACATGATGCCGGACATCAGATTCGACAAGACATCTTTGAGCGCAAATCCCAGCGCGAAGCCCGTCAATCCCAAACCGGTGATCAGCGCGGTGACATCAAGGCCCATCTTGGGGAGCGCGGTGAAGAGGCCGAGCGTGAGGATACCGTAGTAACAGACGCGCGATAGCAGAAGCACGACGTTGACATCCGCATGCATGCGCGGCACCAGCGACTGGATGAGATTGCGCGCCACGCGCGCGACGACGAAGAAGATGAGCAGGATGATCAGCCCGGTGAGCAAGCCGGGAACGGAGGCGAGCAACCGTTCGCGCATCTCGGCGAGCAGTCGCTCCAACCAGTTCGGCAAAAGGATGACCTGCTGCCACATGTGGAAGACCGTTGCGTTAGCCGCGTTTGCTCCCTGTTGCGGCGAAGATCAACCGCCATCCTGCCAGCGGAAGCGTTCGCCGTCAGGACCGACCCACGGATTGCCGCGCATGTGATAACCGCCTTCTTCCCAGAACCCCGCCTGATCGCGTTCGAGAAAGGTCACGCGCTTGACCCACTTGGCCGATTTCCAAGCGTAGAGCTGCGGGACGATCAATCGCACCGGCCCACCATGTTCGGGCGGGATCGGACGTCCATCGTGCGCCCATGCGAACAATGAGTCCTCCGCCAAGAAGTAATCGAGCGGGAGATTGGTGGTCCAGCCGTGATCGTAACCTTCGACGAGCACGAAACGCGCTTCCGGTTTGATCCCGACGCGCTGCGCGATCTCGCGCGTTGCCACGCCGGTCCAGATGTTGCCGAGTCTGGACCAGCGCGTGACGCAGTGGAAATCGGCGTAGACGCGCACCGACGGCAAACCCATGAACTCCGCGAGCGTCCAACGCAAAGGGCGCGCCACCAACCCGCCGACTTCCAAAGTCCAACTGGCCAAGTCGATGCGCGGCGTTCCGTGCGCGTCGAGCACGGGCCATTTGCGCGTGCGCGTCTGTCCGGGCGGCAAACGGTTCTCACGCCGTGTATCCGGGCTGATGATCAGATCAGGATCATCGAGTTCTTCAGGGCGGCGCGGCTCTTCGCGCTGGTAGTACGGATCTTCGAAGAACCTCTCCAAAAAGCTCATCATTCTTTCACGTCCGCTGAAAATCCCTGTTTGCGACCGTCGAAGACAGCCTTAGATTCGCGTCCGCTGGCTTGTGCGGTCACCGATCCCGTCGTCCGGCGCGTTCTGCGGCAGCGAGCAGATCCGCCGGCATCCACTTGCTCAACCCTTGTTCGAGTGCGCGGCGAATGCCTTTGCTTCGATCGTGCCACCTGTCGGCGCTGCCGAGCGGTCCACGTTCGCGTTCGTAGCGCTCGGTCTGTTCGAGGCTCATCAAGACGCCATCGATGATCTCGCCCCAATCCTGCCGCTGTATGCCGCGCAGGGCGATCGGTAGCCCGGCAGACCAGTCCTCTTCGGGCGCGCGCGCGTCCTGTTCCGGGATGGCGAGCTTGTCGGGCGGCGGAAAGGGCGCGCCGCGGTATTCGTCAAGTAAACGCGCTCTTAAATCTTTGTATGATAGTTGTGGGTTCTCGCGGCGCAATGCTTGGGCGCGCCGGAAGATGTCGGCAATGGTCGGTTGATTGGTGCTCATGGCTCTCCTCGTGCAAGATTAAGTTACACGTTCGTCGCTCGAAGCTCAACCCGACGGCGACCATGACGAAGCGATGAGCGCGACCGAAGGCGCGAACGCTTTGACGACGCGACGGTGAGCCGTCTCTTGGAGCTTTTTGGCCGACCGAACTTAGCTCCGAGCCTCAGCGTTGCGCCGCCGTTTCGCCGTCAGTCAGCTCGGGCGCGCGCCGACCAAAGCGCTTCTTGCGCTGGCGCGTGCAGTTCGTGCATCATAGCCGCCGCGAAAGGAACGCCGCGAAAACCGTGACGGACCAAGCCACCTTTGCGGATCGGGGATTTCACTCGCACTATGAGAGACAGACGCAGAGGCAAGCCTGCCCGGCTTGCGAAAGGCCGAGCGCCGACGCCGAAGTCGAAGTGACCGCCCTGCCGGAGCCGGTGCAACGATTGATCGTCGCCAACCTCGGCGCGTTCGTTCCTCGCCTGTGCTCGCGGTGCGCCGAAATATTCGAACGCGCCGAACGACAGTTCCGAGCGCATACGGTCGTCGAAGAACAGAACGGTCTCATCCTTCCGACCTACTTGCGACTCGATGCCGATCAAAGATTCGCCGGGCGCGGCGTGGTGATCGCTTTTCTGGATTCGGGTTTTTACGCCCACCCTGATCTCACCACACCGCGCAACCGCATCATCGCCTATCACAGCATCGTGCGGGACGATGCTTCGTCGCTGGGGACGCCCGATGTCGCAAGCTGGCACGGCATGATGACTTCGGTGGTCGCTTGCGGCAACGGCGCCCTTTCGCAGGGACTTTACCGCGGGCTGGCACCGGAAGCGGAACTGGTGCTGGTCAAGATAAGCGATGCAGGACGCATCCCGGAGCGAAACATCCGGCGCGGTTTGGAGTGGGTGATCGCAAATCGCGACCGCTACGGCATCCGCGTTGTGAACATCTCGGCAGGCGGAGATCGCGAAGCTTCATATCTGCATAACGCGCTCTCTAAAACGGTCGAGCGCGCCGTACGCGCCGGACTCGTTGTCGTCTGCGCCGTCGGCAATGCTGGAATGCAACCGAATCACCCGGTCTATCCGCCCGCGAGCGCCCCTTCGTGCATCGCCGTCGGCGGGCTGGACGATCAGAATTCGACCGATCGCGCGCGACGCGGAATGTACCGTTCATCCTACGGTCCGACGATTGACGGTTTGCAAAAACCGGAAGTGATCGCGCCCGGCATTTGGGTGGCCGCGCCGATCTTGCCGCATACGCCGACGGCAGCCGAAGCGGAACTATACGCGACGCTCGATCAAGCGTCAGATGAGGAACTGCGCGCGATCATCGAGCGTAACGCTGAGGTGGATAAAGAACTCTTCGAAGCGCGCACGCTCCCCGCTTATCTGCTCCGGCAACTGATCACGATCAAGCTGCGCGAAGGGAACGTCATCAACGAACATTACAAGTACGTGGACGGCACATCCTTTGCCGCGCCCATCGTCTCATCGCTCGTCGCCTGCATGCTTGAAGCCAATCCGGCGCTGACGCCACAACAAGTCAAAAGGATCCTGATCGATACAGCCGAGCGCGTGCCGACCGTCGAAGTCGATCGCCAAGGGTGGGGCGTCATCGTGCCGCGTCGCGCCGTGGAGATGGCGCTCGCGCTGCGTTGAGCGTTACGCCTGCGGATTGCGCGCGACGTTGCCTGCAGATTGCGCGGACGGCGACCCGATGACCTCGCCGAGCGATCCGCCTCAAGCTCTGCAAGCAGCAGAGAGCGCCCGCTGGACAGCGCAAACCGAGTTATGAGACAATCCTTCGCGCTAGCCAGCGCACACACCCTTAAACGTGAAAATCAAAACCGACAGAGAGCGAAAGATGCAAGAACAGGAGATGCCCTCTGCGCCGACGAGCGCGCAGGAGAACGAGACGCCAGCGGAAACGGAAGAGATAACCTATCACGCAGTTGAGAAGGACGGGCAAGTGACGGCCATCTGGGAGATGAAGGGGCGCAAGCACCTGCGCACCATCGACCCGCGTTCGCGCTTTGGGCGTGAAATATTGCGCCACTACACGCCCGACACGACCGAAGAGGCCGAAGCCGCCTCATCTTCCTGAAGCCTCACTGGTCATCAAACGATGCGGTTGCGTTGCTCGCCGCGCGCGAAACTTTCGATGTTCCCCACGATCTGCTCGGCGAGTTCGCGCATCGCGCCGCGACTGGCCCATGAGTTATGCGGCGTGACGATCAAGTTCGGCACGTCCGGCGCGAGCAGCGGATGTGTCGGGTGCGGTGGTTCTTCGCTCAGCACATCGATGCCGGCACCAGCCAATCGTCCGGCGCGCAGTGCCTCGGCGAGCGCCGCTTCGTCAACCACGCCGCCGCGCGCGCAGTTGATCAAGATCGCGTGCGACGGCATCGCTTCGATCTCAGCCCACCCGATGAGCGCGCGCGTCTGTTCAACGAGCGGGACGTGCAACGTCAGGATATCGCTTGCGCTTAAAACTTCGCCGAAAGGCGTTCGTCCTTCACGGACCGCAGCCGCTCCTCGTCGCTCGGCGCGAAGGATCCTCATGCCGAAAGCCGAAGCCAATCGTTCGACTTCGCGTCCGATGGCTCCGTAACCGATGATGCCGAGCGTGGCGCCGTGTAAATCCTCAATCGGATGATCGAGCAAACAGAAATGGGGTCCACTTGACCACCTTCCATGGCGCACGTCTTCATGGTAAGACAAGAGCTTGCGCCGCAGCGCAAGCATGAGCATCAACGCATGCTCGGCCACGGCTCGGCGCGCATACCCACGCGCATTGCAGACCCAGATGCCACGCCGCCGACAAGCGTCGAGATCGACGTTGTCCACCCCGGTCGCCGCAACGACGATCAACTTCAAAGTCGAGACCGCCGCCAGCGTCTCTTCGCGGATCGGCACTTTGTTGGTGATCGCGACGGTCGCCCCGCGCAACCGTTCGACGATCTGGTCCGGCGAAGTCGCTTCGTACTCGATCCATTCATGCGGAATGCGCGGCGCGCGGATCGCCACTTTGATCGTGCCCCGATCGAGAAAAACGACCCTTTCCATGGTTTGACCTCGACGCGACGTCGTTTGTTGAATAAACTTCGGTCAAGTCCCGTCAAGTGGTGTAAAATCACCGTTTGTGTCAAGAGTGTGACAGC
>NZ_PSLQ01000079.1:370-13677 GCF_040289685.1 Pyrinomonas sp. | reverse complement strand
CAAGCTACTTGGGGCCATCGAAATCGCGCAAACTTAGTATGGAGATACTTAGATGGTAGGGAGGTGTCGGTGCGACTTCTGGACACCTCTCAAATCCCCCTATTTGGCAACGTCTAGGTATCGGCCCAGGCGATCCGGGCCGTGGCAGAAAGAGGGATTCCGCTCTTCCACCACAGATATGGGGAATGGCTCGTGGCGGTAACCAGCGGGGTGTATCTGAAATTCAGCGTTCGAATGGTTCTTGAAAAGCGGAAGAGGGGTTGCCATCTTCAACGACTACTATGGTCAACAGATCGCCGTCACGTTCGACAACCTCAATACGCTCGGCTTCACATCGAACTTCACGCTTCGCTTCGGGACGTACAACACGACCAACCGACCCGGTCCGCTCTTTACGGGGTTCAACCAAGACGTCCGATCGCTGCCGAACGTGATCATCCCCGGACGTTTGACCTTCCCGCGTCAAACGCCAGCCGATAATGGGCGGCGCATTGAATCATCGTTCGACGAGGCCATCGTTGCGCCCATCCACTACAATTGGAACGTGACGTTTGAGCGTGAATTGCCAAAGGGCTTGACCGTCCAGGCCTCTTACATCGGGCGGTTGGGACGAAACCTGTTGGCCACGCGCGATGTCATGGCGCTCAGCAACTTGGTCGATCCCAAATCGGGGACGGACTGGTACACTGCCGCCGGCGCGCTGGAGATCTTGCGTTCGCAGGGGGCTCCGATCTCTTCGGTCCGCCCGATCCCGTGGTTCGAGAATCTGCTGCCAGCTAACCTCAACGCTCTGTTGCGAGATTACTACACGGCTGTTTACGGCGACCCGATCATCCCGCCGGGATTATCCCCGACGCAGTCGGTCTATGCCAGCGTCTTGCTGTTTAACGGAAACGACTGGACTACGCTGCAAGACGACATGGAAAGGGCGACCGGCCTCAGCCTCTTCTATCAGTCGCAGTACGGGGCGCTGTCAGCCTTTGGCAGCATCGCCTATTCGAACTACCACGCCGGCACAGTCTCGGTGCGACAACGTCTGGGCCAAACGCTGACCCTCGACTTCAACTACACTCTGTCACATTCGTTGGATAACGCCTCGGGTTTACAGACCAGCGGCACTTACGGGACAGCTTTCATCCTCAACCCGATTCGTCCGCGCGACAACTACTCGAGTTCGGACTTCGACGTGCGACAGATCATCAACGTCAACAGCGTCTGGCAATTGCCAGTCGGACGCGGACGCCGATTCCTCTCGAACGCCAATGGGTTCATCGAGGCTTTGCTCGGCGGTTGGCAACTTTCCGGCATCTTCCGTTGGAATTCAGGCTTGCCAGCCCCGACCCCATACGACGATTCTCGCTGGGCCACCAACTGGAACGTGCAGAGCAACGCGGTGAGGATCAAACCCGTTACGACCTGCCCGACGCGTGGCGCTGCCGAGCCGCCTAAACTTTTCGGCTGTGATCCGACGGGCGCCTACCGCAGCTTCCGAAATGCGCGTCCCGGCGAAACGGGCGACCGTAACGTCTTCCGTATGCCCGGCTATGTGAGTTTGGATATGGGGTTGGCGAAGAGCTTCACGATGCCTTGGAGCGAAAACCACAAGCTGCAGATCCGTTGGGAGGTCTTCAACGTCACCAACACGCAGCATTTTGGCCGCCTCGATACGAGCCGCACCGGATTCGGCATCACGCTGGATCCGTTCAACGAATCTCCGCCTTCGAACTGGAGTAACTTCACGGGCATCCAAGGAACGCCGCGCATCATGCAGTTCGGCTTCCGCTACTCTTTCTAGCGCCACGAATGCATCAACCCGGACGGGGGAGCAACGCTCCCCCGTCGTAACTTTTTGCTTGAATGGTGAGGTAACGTAAGCGATAGCTCGGCGATCGCCTCCGAGCCAAACAGCGGAGCTCATTGTTTCTGTTTCGGCGGTTCGAGCCGCTCCGGATAGGCGCGCCCTTTTTCCGGCGCGCGCCACAGGTTCGAGACCAACAGTTCGCGGATGAAGGTCATCTCTTTGGGTAACCGGTCGTAGAGCTTGAAGAAGAGTTCGTCGTGCGAGGCGATCTCTTTGAGCCAGACGTCGCGGTCGATGCTCATCACGCGCGCGAAATCCTCGCGCGTGAACTCTTCCAACCCGCGCCAGTCGATGTCGTCGTAACGCGGTTGCCAACCGAGCGGCGTTTCAATGCCGATGGAGCGTCCGCGCGCTCGTTCCACGATCCATTTGAGGATGCGCATGTTCTCGCCGAACCCTTTCCACAGGTAGTTGCCTTCCTCATCCTTGCGGAACCAGTTGACTGAGAAGATGCGCGGCGGTTCGGGGATGCTCCGTCCGAAGTTGAGCCAGTGCGAGAAATAGTCGCCCATATGATAGCCGGCAAAAGGCAGCATGGCGAAAGGGTCGCGACGCACTTCGCCGATGTTGCCGAAGGCCGCGGCCGTCATCTCCGATCCCATGGTCGCGGCCATGTAGACGCCAAATGCCCAGTTGAACGATTGGAGCACGAGCGGCGCAACGGTGCTCCGGCGTCCGCCGAAGATGAAGGCCGAGACGAGCACGCCGCGCGGATCATCGAAGTGTTCGTCAACCACCGGGCACTGCGTAATGGGGGCAGTGAAACGCGCGTTCGGATGGGCCGCTTTGCGCCCGCACCCAGGCGTCCAGTGGTTGCCTTGCCAGTCTATCAGGTGCGCTGGCGGCTCGCCGTCCATGCCTTCCCACCAGACGTCGCCGTCATCGGTCAAGGCGACGTTGGTGAAGATCGTGTTAGCCCGGATGGTCTCCATCGCGTTCGGGTTGGTGGCGTAGTTGGTTCCGGGCGCGACGCCGAAGAAACCAGCTTCCGGATTGATGGCGCGCAGCTTGCCTTCTTCATCCGGTTTGATCCACGCGATGTCGTCGCCGACGACGGTGATCCTCCACCCTTCGTCGCGAAATGGTTTGGGCGGGACCATCATCGCGAAGTTGGTCTTGCCGCACGCGCTCGGAAAAGCGGCGCAGACGTAATCCTTACGCCCGTCGGGCGACTGAACGCCGACGATCAGCATGTGCTCGGCCAACCACCCTTCGTCGCGCCCAATCACCGAGGCGATGCGTAGCGCCAAACACTTCTTGCCCAAAAGGGCGTTGCCGCCGTAGCCGGACCCGAAACTGACGACCGACCTCTCTTCAGGAAAGTGAACGATGTACTTGTCCTTCGGATCGGGCGCGCAGGGCCACGCCACATCGCGCTGATTTGGAGTGAGCGGCATCCCGACCGAGTGCAAACAGTGGACGAACTCGCCTTGCCCAAGCGCGTCGAGCGCCCGACGTCCCATGCGCGTCATGATGCGCATGCTCACGACGACGTATGGCGAATCGGTGATCTGCACGCCGAACTGTGAAATCGGCGAACCGATCGGTCCCATGCAAAAGGGGATGACGTACATCGTCCGTCCGCGCATGCAGCCGTCGAACTTGGCGTTGAGGATCGCCTTCATCTCTTTGGGACTCATCCAATTGTTGGTCGGCCCAGCGTCGCTCTTGCTGATCGAACAGACGAAGGTGCGGTCCTCGACGCGGGCGACATCGCTCGGATGCGAACGCGCGAGGTACGAGTTCGGGCGCTTCTCCGGATTGAGGCGAATGAAGGTGCCGCGCTCGACCATCTCTTGACACAAACGGTCGTACTCTTCTTGCGATCCATCGCACCAATAAACAGCTTCGGGTCGGCAGTGCTCCGCCGTACGGCTCACCCATTCGATCAGCTCCTGATTCACGACGTAAGCGGGGATGTCTATTTTCATCATCTTTCGCTATTCCAGTGGTTCCCGTGTAGGTTCAACCGCGCCGTGCGCGCACACACGGCCTTGCGATCAAAGATGAGGCGAAGAGACGTTCATGATCGCTCATCATCGGTAAGGGCGCGCTCGGAACAACAAGAGAGTATGGCGGAAAGAGCGCGCGCGTTCAAGCGACGAACAATCGAGCGATCGCTGAGACGATGCGCGCATTGGTTTCGTGGCGCGGCTGAGCGCTGGACTCCTGACCAAATCCTACGATGTCACCGCGTCTCGCTCACCACCATGATTTTCGTCCGCTCGTCTTTTTCGAGCGTTGATCAAATCCTACGATGTCGCCGCATCTCGCTCACGGGCTGCGCTCGCGCGCCGCGAAAGTTTTCGCCTTCGCAGACGCACGCGGCCCCTTGAGTCGGCGCGCACGTGCGATCCCTAGCCCCATGGTAGCGTTTTGAAACAACCGCGCTGTGATCACGCATCTGCCAGAATCCGGGCCGACAGCGAAAACGCGCGAGAAAAAGGGATCATCCGAAATTTTGGATGGTCCATCCAAATTTTTGGATAGCGCGGCCGATGGCGAAGGCGGCGCTCACCGATTTTCGGCCATTTTCGACTGCCGACGACATTTCCTGCCCTTGGCATAATGTTTGCCTACACGAAATGGCATCCGCTAGAGGAGCTTTCAAAACGCCGCGAAGGAGGGAGTTTCTGCATGATCCGCAGAGCTTATGTGGTTTTAGTCGGTGTTTTTCTCGCGATCGCTTCTTCGGTTTCAGCGCAGACGAGCCGCGGAACCATCACCGGCACGGTAACCGATCAGAACGGCGCGGTCGTGGTTGGCGCCACCGTTACGATCTCAAACACAGCGACCAACCAGACGCGCACCACGACGACCAATGAAGCGGGACTTTATCGCTTCGACGCGGTCGATCTGGGCGTGTACGATATCGCCGTTTCGGCAACCGGTTTCAAGCCGGTTTCGATTCGCGCCGTTCAGGTGCAGGCCAATCGCGTCACGACGTTTGACGTGCAGTTAGAGGTGGGCACCACCGAAGTCATCGTCGATGTCAGCGCGAGCACCGGAGAGCTGTTGCAGCGTAGCGACTCGGTGCGTGGCGGCAACTTCACGCCGCGACAAGTGACTTCGCTTCCGACGGCCAGCTTGAATCCATACGATCTGGCGCGCTTGTTGCCTGGCGTGGCGACGCCGACCGGCGGCGCGTCGTTTGGCAATGCCTCGCAGTTTTCGGTCAACGGCCAGCGCCCACGCGGCAACAACTACCTGATCGATGGCACAGAGAACAATGACATCTCCGTGACCGGTCCGGCAACGCAGATCAACAACGATGATGCCATCGCCGAAGTCTCGGTCCAGACGGGGCTGTTCAGCGCCGAGTTCGGGCGCGCTGGCGGCGGCATCTTCAACTTGATTACCAAATCGGGCACCAACCAATTTCATGGGACAGCGCGTTATCTCATCGCTTCGCAAGCCTTCAATGCGACGACCAATGGTCAACGCTTGAACGGTTTGACCAAACCGCCCGTGTTCACCGAACACATCTTCGGCGGAACACTCGGCGGCCCGCTTTACTTGCCGCGTTTCGGCGAAGGCGGACCGGTTTTGATCGACGGGCGCGATCGGACCTTCTTCTTCTTCGGCATTCAGTGGGACCGTTACCGCTCGACGGCCAACTTCGGTCCGTTTCGCGTCCCAACAGAAGCAGGCGTTGCGCGCTTACGGCAGCTCTTCCCGCCGGGAACCAACCCGCGCGTGGACCTTTACCTGAACGCCATCGGCGCTGCGCGCGGTGTCACCACGCTGCGCAACGTCGCGCTCGGCATCGGGCCGATCGGAACGGGCCCGATCATAGACCGTGGCAACATCGAGACCGGGTTGATCGGCGTGTCCGCTGGGCAGAAGTCGAACGATCGACAATACGTTATTCGCCTCGACCATTCTTTCAACGAACGGCACAAACTCTCCGTCCGCTACCTGGACGATGATTCGATCACCACGCCGAGCGCGATGAACTCGCCTTTCTTCACTACCGATTTCAAAGGCATCTCGCGCAACCTCCTCTTCACTTACACGTGGGTAATCAATCCGACAATCACCAACGAGCTGCGCGTTTCGCCCTACGGCAAAATCGACTTCGAGTTTCCGATCTCGCCGTCGGCTCCGCCGCTCGCCTTCACGTTGCAACGCATCGGCTTCAGCGAGGTCTCCGGCATCGGCATCAACACCAACATCCCGCAGTTCCGCCGAGCCAACAACTACCTCGTCCAAGACACGATGACCAAGGTCTACGGCGAACATACCTTCCGTTTCGGCGTCGAACTGCTCTGGCAGCGCGCGCGTCAGCGTCCGCCCTTTAACGAGCGCGGCTCGTTCGCTTTCAACCCTGGTGGCGGATATACGAGCTTCGCCAATTTCATCGACAACTTCAGCGGGCCGAGCGGCGCAGCCAACATCAACTTCGGGACGCCGTTCTACCGTCCGAACCTGTTTCGGCATAGCTACTTCTTCCAAGATACATGGAAGGCGACGCCCAATCTGACTTTGACGCTTGGCTTGCGCTACGAGAATTTCGGGCAGCCGGCCAACAGCGCCTTCAAATATCCGGCCTTCGCCGGTTTCGATCCGGCCAACTTCCTCGTGCCGAACCGCGTGGAGGTCGATAACAACAACTTCGGTCCCGTGGTCGGATTCGCCTATTCGCCCGCTTTCGAGACGGGATTGCTGGGCCGGTTGTTCGGGCGCGACCGCAGCGTCATTCGCGGCGGCTACCAAGTAAGCTACGACACCTTCTTCAATAACATGCTGTCGAACATCGCCGCCGATTCGCCGAACAACACTTCGACGACGACCACCGCTCCTTCTTCGGGGCGCGGATTGGCCAATTTCTATCCGGGCGCGCTCCCTTCGACGCCGCGCACTCCGACGCCGTTGGATTCGCAGACTGCAGTCTTCAACCCGCGTATCCGCAACCCTTATACGCAACGTTGGTCGCTCGGTCTGCAACGCCAGTTGCCGTTGGATCTGGTGATGGACCTCGCTTATGTCGGTTCAGCAGGGCGCAAGCTCTTCGTCACCGAGGACCTCAACCCGATCGTCAATCCGACCACCGGGGCGCGTCTTTATCCAAATCTCGGGATTAGACGCTATCGGTCAAGCGGCGCCAACTCCAATTACCACTCAATGCAGTTGCGCGTTGATCGCCGCTTCGCCCAGGGTTTTCAAATCAACACGGCTTACACTTGGTCGAAGTTGACCGATCAGATCAGCGAGATCTTCGCCACGGGCCAAACCGCTTCAGCGCTCGCCTCGGTGCCCGCTTTTCAAGGCGGCCTCAAGCTCGACCACGGCGTTTCGGACTATCACCGAGCGCATCGGTTGACCATCAGCTACATCTGGGATCTGCCCGGCCCCAAGCGTGGCTTTCTCGGGCAGGTGCTCGGCGGTTGGCGGATCACGGGCGTAACGGTCTTCCAATCGGGCGCGCCTTTCACCATCGTCAACGGTTTGGATCGCAACGGCGATGGCATCACCGCTTCGGATCGACCCGATCTCGGCAATCCGAAGGCGCCGCGCAATACACGAGCGCAAGTGGTGGCGACGTCGGTCTGCGCAACAGGACTGCGTAACCCCGACACCGGACAGTGCGTGACGCGCAACGACGTCTACGTCGTGCAAGCGCCGGCAGGCTCTGGCTTTCCGGGTCCAGCGACGCTCGGGCGAAACACGGAGCGCTCCAATCCAGTGGAGAATTTCGACATGAGCTTCTTCAAGCTCTTCCGCATCGCGGAGAAGCTGCAGCTCGAATACCGACTCGAAGCCTTCAACATCTTCAACCATCCGCAATTCACTGGCGTGCCGCCCAACGACGTGACCGCGACGCAGGCGGGCAGCTTCCTCAACTACGACTTGACAAACGGCGGCGGACGCTCGATGCGTATGGGATTGAAGCTGATCTTCTGATTCGTCGGAAGCATCGCACCATGAAGGGCGTCGAAAGGCTAAATCTTTCGACGCCCTTTTCGTTTGAGGTGGACGGGCTGGAAATTTGAACGCGCGTGTTTGCTGTTCGCCGCAACGAGCGTCAGTTGTATCTATCTGAACCTGATGTTCGCCGGGGATTAAAGCTGGGTTCACGCAGGGCATGTCGCCTAAGCCGCGTGCGGTCACACCTTCGAGGGCAAAGCCAAGGCGGTGACTGTGATCTCCTCGGTAGTTGACGTTGGGAGCAAGCTCTTTCTTTTCTGGACCGCCTTGGCCTCTGCGATCAGTTCACAGAGAAAGTCTCCGACTCGGAACAGGGGTTGACGCCTCTCAAGAATGGATTCCATGGATCGCTTGGCTGTTTCTGCCACACGCGCCGCATCAGCCATAGAAGAGCGATCAACGGTCTCGACCGTGCTTATCGAATAGCTGAATGCGCACGAAGATGTTTGCGCGCCCTAGGTGCTTGTCAGCAGACGCAAAGCCTTCACGGCTCGCCAGCTTCGGTTGTAAGCCCTCGTCGCCACGGCGCGTCTTGCGATTTTCTGCCGAAAAAATTCAGTTATAAAAAAGTAAAAATAATAAATTTTACAGATAGGCGTTAGAGGGTGTAGAGTTGCACTCTCGCGTTTGGAGAGGGCGTCGAGTGTCGAAGGGGCGGGGATCGAAGCGATGCGAAAAGAATCGGACATTTCCTCCGGAGCGGTTGCGCAGAGCGACGATGATGCGACTTCGCGTTGGGAGTCGCCAACCGAGATCATGCCGCGCGGAGCGGAGATACTGATCGAAGCGTTGCTGCGCGAGGGGGTTGAAGCGATCTTCGGTTATCCGGGCGGGGCCGTGTTGCACATCTACGACGAGCTGTGGCGCGCGCGCCATGCGATCAAGCACTACTTGGTCCGACACGAGCAGGCCGCGGTCCACATGGCGGAAGGGTACGCGCGCGCTTGCGGGCGCGTCGGCGTCGTGTTGGTGACATCGGGACCTGGGGCGACTAATGCGGTAACTGGCATCGCCAACGCTTACATGGACTCGACGCCGTTGGTGGTGATCACCGGGCAGGTGCCGACGAGCTTGATCGGCACCGATGCTTTTCAGGAGATCGATACGGTCGGGATCACGCGCCCGTGCGTCAAGCACAACTATTTGGTGCGCGACGTGAGCGAACTGGCGGCTGTGGTGCACGAGGCTTTTGATTTGGCGCGGTCGGGGCGGCCTGGCCCGGTGGTGATCGACGTTCCGAAGGATGTCTCGGCGGCGCGATGCAGTTTCTCGCGCTTTGATCACGTCGAGTTTCCGCGGCGCCGAAAGGTGGTCGAACCGGACCGGCGGGCGTTGCGGGCGGTCGCCGAGGCGCTCATCAACGCGGAGCGTCCGGTGATCTACGTCGGCGGCGGCGTGATCAATGCGGGCGCGACAGAAGAGTTGCGGGCCGTGGTAGAGGAGCTAAGGTTGCCCGTCACGCCGACGCTGATGGGGCTCGGCGCCTTTCCGACCGGCCATCCACTGTGTCTCGGCATGCTCGGCATGCACGGAACATATGCGGCCAACATGGCAGTAGCTGAAAGCGATCTGCTGTTGGCCGTGGGGGCGCGGTTTGACGATCGCGTGACGGGCCGGCTCGCTTCGTTTGCGCCGCAAGCGCGCATCGTCCATTTCGACATCGATCCGGCGCAGTTCGGCAAGACGGTGGTACCTGACCTCGTCGTCGCGGGCGATGCGCGCGCGTCGTTGGCGGCGTTGCTCACCGAGATCAGGTCACGGAGGCGGGCGGAGCTGATCGAAAGCGTGTGTCGGCGCACAGCTTGGTGGGACCGCATAAGAGCGTGGCAGAGGCTTTACCCGCTCGATTACGACGCCGTCGGTGCCGAGATCAGGCCCCAGCAGGTCGTCGCAGAGCTGGGCCGGTTGACGACGGGCGAAGCGATCATTTGCACAGATGTGGGCCAGCATCAGATGTGGGTGGCGCAGCTCTATCCATTCAATCGCGCGCGGCAGTTGATCACGAGCGGGGGACTCGGAACGATGGGCTTCGGCTTGCCGGCAGCCATTGGTGCGCAGCTCGCCTGTCCGGAGCGACAGGTCATCGCCGTGGTTGGCGACGGCGGTTTTCAGATGACCAATCAGGAACTTGCTACGGCTGTGCAGTACGACCTCCCCATCAAAGTGGTCATCATGAACAACCGATATTTGGGGATGGTGCGACAGTGGCAGGAACTCTTCTACGATCGGACGTATTCGGAGGTGGACCTGTCGGTAGCGCCCGATTTCGTCAAATTAGCCGAAGCTTACGGGGCGGGCGGCTTTCGCGCCACGCACCCATCGGAACTCAGCGACGTGTTGCAGGCGGCGCTCGGGCACGACGGCGTGGCGGTGGTTGACGTGCGCGTTTGCAAGGAAGAGAACGTCTACCCGATCGTGCCTGCAGGTGCGAGTGCGCGCGAGATGATCACAAGAGCACAGCGGTAGCGTTGCGCGCCCGCCCGAGAGAGGATCCTTTCGACGCGCGCGAAGCGGCACAGCGCGAGCGACGGATCCAGTTCGTCAGCGCCCAAAGAAGATCCTTTCGACGCGCGTCAAAGAGCACCTGCTTGATTGCGAACCGAGACGTAAGCCGAAAAGAAGATCCTTAGCCGAGAAAAGATCCTTTCGGCACGCGCGAAACGGCGGCGAAAGACGAGTTGAAGATCAGCTATGCGACGCACTTTATCCATCTTGGTGGCCGATCAACCGGGCGAGCTTTCACGCATCGTTGGGCTTTTCAGCGCGCGCGGTTTCAATATCGAAGCTTTGACGGTGGCCCAAACGTTGGACCCGCGCTGGTCGCGCGTGACGGTCGCCACGCACGGCGACGAGCGAACCATCGAGCAGATCGTCAAACAGTGTGCGCGGCTCGTGCGCGTGCAGCAAGTGCGTCCCGTCTCGGAGCAGACGCACGTTGAACGCGAGATGGCGCTTATCAGTGTGGATGCTCCGCCCGGCGCGCACCGGCAGGAGTTGTTGCTGCTCGCGCGTTCGTTCGATGCCAAGATCATCGAGATCACGGGCGCGCGGGCAACCTTGGAGATCACGGGTGCGCGCGGCGAAGTCGCGACGTTCATCGAGCTGTTGCGTCCGTTGGGCGTGCGCGACGTGGTGCGCAGCGGATGCGTGGCGATCGAGCGGCTCATCGCTTCCGCCGAGGGCGAGATGGCGGAGGAAGCCTGGCGCTCGAGCGGTCTCGATTGCTGAGGCGATGATGGAAGCGATTCAGCTTTCGAGCGACCTCGATTGCTGCACCCGAGGAGAGAGCGAGATGAAACTCTACTACGACAAGGATGCTGATCCGACAGCGCTATGCGGAAGGCGCATCGCCATCATCGGCTACGGCAGTCAAGGGTTCGGACAAGCGAACAACCTGCGCGATTCTGGGTGCGATGTGATCATCGGGCTGCGTTCTGAAGGGCGCACGCGCGCCAAGGCCGAACGGGCTGGATTTCGCGTCTTGCCGATTGCGGAAGCGGCGGCCCAAGCCGAGATCGTGATGATGCTCGTGCCTGACGAGGTGGCGCCCGAAGTTTACGAGCGATGGGTGGCGGGGCATCTGCGCGCTGGTGCCTGTTTGGGCTTCTCGCACGGCTTTGCCATCCATTACGGCTTCATCAAACCGCCGTCCGACGTTGGGGTCTTCATGGTCGCGCCCAAAGGACCGGGCCACCTTGTACGTCGCGAGTACACGCGCGGTGCCGGCGTTCCGTGTCTGCTCGCCGTGCATCAGGATCCGACGGGCGATGTACGGCGCACGGCGCTCGCCTACGCTGTCGCCATCGGCGGCGGTCGAGCGGGCATCATCGAGACGACCTTTCGCGAGGAGACGGAGACGGACCTGTTCGGCGAACAGGCGGTGCTTTGCGGCGGGTTGACATCGCTCATCAAGGCCGGTTTCGAGACGTTGGTCGAAGCCGGCTACACGCCGGAGCTAGCCTACTTCGAGTGTTTGCACGAGATGAAGTTGATCGTCGATCTGCTTTACGAGGGCGGCATCTCCGGGATGCGCTATTCGATCTCGAACACGGCGCAGTACGGTGACATGACGCGCGGCCCCATCGTCATCAATGACGAGACCAAGCGGCGCATGCGCGGCATTCTGGCAGAGATTCAGTCGGGGGCTTTCGCGCGCGAATGGATGCGCGAGCACCGGCAAGGGCGACCGCGCTTTCAGCAGTTGGAACGCGAGACGCGCGAGCACTTGATCGAAAAGGTCGGAGCCAACTTGCGCGAGATGATGGCGTGGTTGCGACGTGAGCGTCTGGTGGACGAGGCCGAGAACTGATGAGCGACAATTGGCGCAGCAGAGCGATCACGCAAGGCGTCGCGCGGACACCGAACCGCGCCATGTTACGCGCCGTAGGGTTCGGCGACGACGATTTCGGCAAACCGATCATCGGCGTCGCCAGTTGTTACAGCACCATCACGCCGTGCAACATCGGATTGCAAAGATTGGCCGAGCGGGCCATGGCGGCGTTGCGCGAAGCGCAGACCATGCCGCAGCTTTTCGGCACCATCACCGTCAGCGACGGGATCTCGATGGGGACCGAAGGGATGCGTTATAGCTTGGTCTCGCGCGAAGTGATCGCCGATTCGATTGAAACCGTGTGCCAAGCGCAGCAGTTCGATGGGTTGCTTGCCATCGGCGGGTGCGACAAGAACATGCCCGGCGCGATGATCGCCATCGCGCGGTTGAACGTTCCGGCCATCTTTGTTTACGGCGGCACGATCAAAGCCGGGCGCTACGGCGAACGGGAGTTGACGATTGTCAGCGCGTTCGAAGCTGTGGGCCAGTACGGTGCCGGGCAGATTGACGAGGGCGAGCTGCGCGAGATCGAACGGCGCGCCTGCCCCGGTGCGGGCGCGTGTGGCGGCATGTATACGGCCAACACCATGTCGGCGGCCATCGAGGCGATGGGGTTGAGTCTGCCGGGCTCATCGACCATGGCGGCTGAAGATGAAGAGAAGGCAGAAGATGCAGCGCGCGCCGGGCGTGTGTTGGCCGAGGCCGTGCGTCGGCGCCTCTTGCCGCGACAGATCCTGACGCGCAAAGCGTTCGAAAACGCCATCGCAGTGGTGATGGCGACGGGCGGTTCGACCAACGCCGTGTTGCATCTGCTGGCGATCGCGCATGCAGCCGAGGTGCCGCTTTCGCTCGATGATTTCGAGACCATGCGCGCGCGCGTGCCCGTGCTTTGTGATTTGAAACCATCGGGGCGGTACGTGGCAACTGACCTACATCGTGCGGGCGGCGTGCCGCAAGTGATGCGCACGTTGCTTGAACACGGCCTGCTGCACGGCGACGCGCTTACCATCACGGGACAGACAGTGGCCGAAGCGCTGGCTGAGGTGCCCCGCGAGCCGCCGCGCGATCAAGACGTGATACGTCCGTGGACGACGCCGCTTTACGCGTGCGGACATTTAGCGATCCTGCGCGGGAATCTGGCGCGCGAGGGAGCGGTGGCCAAAGTCTCCGGGATCAGACAACGGCGGA
>NZ_PSLQ01000079.1:0-259 GCF_040289685.1 Pyrinomonas sp. | reverse complement strand
CCAGGGATGCGCGAGATGCTCGCGCCGACGTCGGCGATCATTGGAGCCGGATTGGGCGATAGCGTCGCCTTGATCACGGACGGACGCTTTTCGGGCGGCACATACGGGTTGGTGGTCGGCCACATCGCCCCAGAGGCGGCCGTTGGCGGTGAGATCGCTTTGGTCGAGGAAGGCGACCTCATTACGGTGGATGCCGAGCGCGGGTTGTTGCAGCTCGAAGTGGCAGACGACGAACTTGCGCGGCGGCGTGAGCGGTGGG
>NZ_PSLQ01000012.1:0-62170 GCF_040289685.1 Pyrinomonas sp. | reverse complement strand
CACCCCCTTCTTTCGGTATCCACACTCGCCAAGAACATGGAACAAGCGCAACGCGTCCCTCGCGGCGAGCGTTTTGCGTAAGCCGCCTTCCGTCCTGCATCGTATGCAGACTGAGCCGCCCTCCCATATGCCCGCCCACGTAGCAGAATCCAAACTTCGGGTGAAGGACCTGCGTCCCGCGCCGGAGTCCCAAGCTCACCGTGCCCCCGTGCCGACGGCGCATTCCACCTTTGTCTGGTTGGCGAAGGTGTAAAGACCGACGTCGGAAGCTTAACGATGCAACTCGCACAATTCGCGTGTTATCCGGCGCCCTGCCGCCAACGGTCATGGACGCCAGAATCCAGGCATCAACGCAATGTGCCCAAAAGCTCTCGACATTCTTCCTTGCCGTCTTCGGCAGACTGAAGGCATCGCGCGCCTTTTTCGTCTCATAACCATGCACGGGAACGACGGGCGCGATCTGTCCAAGCTCCTCGTAAAACCAACGTTTCCCAATTTCTAAAGGAGAGAAATTGGTGTTCCACCGGCGCTGGCCCTTGCGTGTTTCGGCGGCCACGTCCTCAACCACGAAGCCGGTGATGGGGTACAGGCTTGCTAGAAACGAAGCGAGACGGAGTTTCCAAGCCCACCTCGCCTTCGTTGAAGGCGGTATCCCTCCGATAGAGCGATTGAACCGCGGCTTGCGGTACGGCGTCTTCCTGAAACGACGTCCTCGCCTCATTTCTCGCCGCGTCTTCACCGCGTCCTTGACATGCGTCACAGCGTCGGCGTGGATGTTCGCGAACGTGCGCTTCTCGCTCTTGACGGTGAATCCTTCCCACTTTGAGCCCGGGTCAATCCCGCAGGCCACCGGCTGCACGACTCCGACTTCACGGTCTAGGAGCTGGATGTAGAAGAAACCCTTGCGAAAGCGCCGTACCGCCCGGCCTTTGCGGACAAGCTGCCTCGCTCTTGCCGGATGGCAAGGCATGAGCGGTTTCCCATCAGCAGAGATTACAGGAACATACATGATAAAAGGTTACCCTCTCTCTCGCCCTTTCGGGCGGCAATTTCACCCCTTCGCCGCTGGCCGCCGGAGAGGTTGTAGACTAGGGGAGCATCCACAACATCGGTGCCCTGCCACGAGCGGGCGGCGCGAGTTGCCTTCGAACGCCCCCGAAGCACCGTCACCGGGTTCGGTTGCTCGGCTAGGCTAGTCTTTCCCGGTCTCCAGACCGCCTTACGCTGCGCGCGCGCTGGCAAGGCCGCTACTCTCGCAAGCCCCTAGCTTTAGCTATGGGGTAGTTGACCGTTGATTGCGTTCTGTTGAGGACCTACGCCACGCGGAAAGAGGCGCGCCGCTCCCGCCGCGCCGTTCGGCGATGATCTCGGCCATGATGGCGAGCGCGACCTCTTCGGGCGTGACCGCGCCGATGTCTAGCCCAATGGGAGCGCGCACCTCGTGAAGAAGGTTCTCGTCGAAACCTTCGGAGCGCAGACGCCGCAACACGATGTTGGTCCGACGACGGCTGCCGATCATGCCGACGTAGCGTGGACGCGCGCGCAACGCAGCGCGCATGCACTTTTCATCTTCGTTGTGGCCGCGCGTAACAACGGCGACGAAGACCTCACGTCCCGTCCCAACTGCTGCCGTGATCGCGCGTTCCCAGTCCTCGGCGAGCACGAGTTCGACGGCGATGTCAGCGAAACGGTCGCGGGAGACGAAATCGGCTCGATCATCGATGAGCGTCACGCGGTAGCCCAGCAAGCAAGCCAACCGCGCAAGACTCGCTCCGACGTGTCCGGCCCCGCAAATGACGATGCGCGGCGTCGGCGCGATGCGTTCGAAGAGCAATCGCACCCCCTTCCAAACGCTCAAGTCGGGGGCGAACTCTTCGACGCGAAAGGTCTGCGCCTCCGCTCCGGAAAGAAGAAAGCGCTCGGCTTGCCCCATCGCCGCACGGTTCAAAGCTGCATCGCCGAGGTCGCCAGCGACGTGACCATCTTCGGTGACAAGCAGTTTCTTCCCGACGTTTCGCGGAGCATGAACGATGGTGACGAGCGCGGCGAGAAGTCCTCGCTCGAGCGTTTCTGCGACGTGATCTGCAAGAGCGCGCTCTTCCACTTTCACCGCCGTGCCGCGTCGGTCCGCTCCGTTCCTTCAGGGCGCAAGAGATGCAGCGCTTCGCCGACGCGACGCAAGAACCAGAGCGGCCCGATGAACAAGTAGATCGGGTTACGCAAGAACGCTGGCTGATTGCCTTCGATGAAGTGACCGACGAATTGCAAGACCCATCCGCCCACGAAGAGCGCCAGCGCCAAACGCCAGTTGAAGAAGAAGAGCGGAAGCGAAACGACAATGGTCGGAATACCGATGGTGTGAAGCAGTTTGTTGATCGGATGGCGATGTTTCTCGCGGTAGTTCTGCATGAAAGACGAAGGCATGGCGAACACCTCCTGATTCGAGTCGCCGGTCGCCCGAATGCAAAGGGTTCGTGGGCGAAGCCCGTCGAGCGCCGGTTGCGAGCCGACTCATTCTACAACGACCCGCCTTAGCGGAAAACTGCTCCTCGTGCGAAGCGGCCCTTGATTGGAACTCAACCAAGTCGCGGGCTAAGGGGGGCGGTTTCGCGTGCTGTTCCGTCGTTCGTCGGGCGTCTCGATTCGACCGTGCTATCGGTTCGGCGCGCTGCTCTCGTGACGGTGGGACGACCCGCGGGATGGGGCTTGTGCGAAAGCGCTCTCAGCGCGGATGGTCCCGCTTAACAGGCGAACGAGAAGGTCATGGCGAGGTCGTTCTATGCGAAACGCTCTGTCGTGTGGCAGCACACTCACGCGCTGCGAGAGAGCAAAAGGATCGTGAACGGGAGGGCTTGCGCTGCGTAGCCGGTGTTTCAGTGGCGCTTGCCTTTGGCTTTGTCGGGAGAGTTGATTGAAGCGGTCGTCAGCGCGCGAGGAGGCATAAGTCGCTCCTTCAGCGCGGATCTCGGCGGCTCGCCGCAAACTACCCTTTTCCTTCATCATCTAGAGGTAAGCAGTGTGCCTTCAGCGCGGATCTCGGCGGCTCGCCGCAAACTACGGGGTGGTCGTTTTTTCTCGCTCTGCAGATTTTCGTGCGCGTCTTTCAGCGACCATTTTTTCGGCTTCACGCACGAAGGCTTCGATGATCTCTTCGCTTGAGACTTTGCGCAACGGGTCGCCGTCTTTGAAGATCATTCCAACGCCGCGCCCGAACGTGACCCCAAGGTCTGATTCATGGGCTTCACCAGGACCGTTCACCGCGCAGCCCATGATCGAAAGATGGAGCGGTTCGTCGATGTGTTGCAAGCGCCGTTCGATCTCGGTGACGATGCCAACGAAATTATCAACGTCGATGCGCCCGCAGGTTGGGCAAGCGACCACGGTCACACCGCGTTGACGTAGTTCGAGCGCGCGCAGTATCTCCCAAGCAACGCGCACCTCTTCTTGCGGTTCGGCGGCGAGCGAAACGCGGATCGTATCGCCGATGCCTTCGTGAAGCAGTATGCCGAGGCCGATGGCCGATTTGATCGTGCCGCCAAAGGGCGTACCGGCTTCAGTTACGCCGAGATGCAGCGGATAATCGACCTTTTCGGCGAGCAGGCGGTAAGCGGCCACCGTGCGGCGCACATCCGAGGCTTTGAGGCTGACGACGATGTCGTAAAAGCCCAGGTCTTCGAGGATGCGAATGTGGCGCATGGCCGATTCGACCATCGCTTCGGGCGTCGCCGCGCCGTATTTGGCGAGCAGATCCTTTTCGAGCGAGCCGCCGTTGACGCCGATTCTGATCGGCACGCTTTGAGCTTGTGCGGCACGCACGACTTCGCGCACGCGCTCGGCTGAACCGATGTTGCCCGGATTCAAACGAAGCTTATCGACGCCCGCTTCAAGCGCCATCAGAGCCAGCTTGTAGTGGAAATGGATGTCGGCAACGAGCGGCACGTTGGGGACGCGCCGCCTGATCTCTTTGAGCGCGATGGCGGCTTCTTTGTCCGGCACGGCGACGCGCACGATCTCGCACCCGGCGCGCACCATCTCTTCAATCTGGCGCACGGTTGCCTCGACATCGACCGTGTCGGTTTTGGTCATGGATTGGACGACGATGGGCGCGTCGCCGCCGATCTGCACGTTTCTGACTTTGACCGCTCTCGATTTTCTACGCATAAACGTTTGATCTGATATCGGTGTTGATTTACTTGGCCCTTTCGGCTGCTGGTCGCGCGTCGTCGCTGTTGCGCCAGCGCGAGACTTCTTTCATCAAGTCGTTGGTGATGACGAAGCCCATCAGGAGCAGTATGGCGACGAAACCGATCTGCTGAATACGTTCGCGTAGCGCAAGCGATAATTGAACGCCCGCGCGGGCCAGCAACGCTTCGACTATGAGCAAGAGGATCGCGCCGCCGTCGAGCATCGGAATAGGCAGTAAGTTAAAGATCCCGAGATTAAGGCTCAAGAAAGCGAGCAACCTAAAGACGCCTTCCAAGCCGCCCGTGTTCGCTGCCATGGAAGAGGCGCGCGCGATGCCAATCGGTCCGGCGAGCGTGTCGCGCGCCGAGCGCGACCCAGCGATCACTTGGCCGAGCGCTTTGCCGGTCAAGCGTAGCACCTCGATGTTGGTTCGCACGGCGTAGGAAGCGGCAACGATGGGACCAACGCGCTCGGTCGGCAGACGGCTGCTGAAGGAGAAGCCGAGCCGTTCGGTACCATCAGGCAATCGACGCGCTTGTGCGATCAGCTCCAAGCGTTGGTTGTCGCGCTCGATGGCGATGCGGATCGGTTGCGACTTGTGTTCTTGGATGTAATCGACGACCTGTTGTTCGTTGCGTACCGGTTGCCCATCGAGCTCCAGAATCCTGTCCCCGGGGCGTAGGCCAGCCTCTTGCGCGGGTGACCCCGGTTCGACTTGGCCGACGATGACGGGGACTTCGCCGTAATCGGGGCGAATCCCAAGTTCTCCCATGGCTTCGCCTCCGCGAGCGACGCGCGCTGGCGTGATGACCAGCGGAAGGCGTTGACCGTTGCGTTCGACTACGATCGAGATGGGCTGCCCAGGCGAAAGAAGCGCATCGCCTTCGATGCGTTCCCACGTCGGGTTCTCCTTGCCGTTGAAGGTGACGATGCGATCGCCGGGTCTTACTCCTGCCGCTTCGGCAGCGCTGCCTGGAATGACGCGCGCGACCTTGGGCGACGGCGAGACGGGAACGCCGATGAGCAGCGCGGCGAGAAAGGGAATCGCCAGCGCCGTCAGGATGTTCATTAAAGGTCCAGCGATGATGACGAGAAAGCGTTGCCAGCGGGGGCGGAGATCGAAACGCTCTTCGGGCGGGATCGCCGCTGCACCCTCTCCTTCCAGCGCCGCGTTCGATTCATCGCCGCCCAGTTTGACGTAACCGCCAAGCGGAATGGCGCTCACGCGGTAATCGGTGGTGCCCCAACGCCAACCGAAAAGGCGCGGGCCGAATCCGAACGAGAAGATTTCGGCGCGGATGCCGAGCAGCTTGGCGACGATGAAATGGCCGAATTCGTGAATGATAACGGCTGCGCCGAGGATGAAGATGAAGGCCAAAGCGCCGATCAAAAAGCTCATTTCGCTCTCTCTTTCTTGCTTCGTGTGCGAACCACTGTTAGCGTTCGGTTGGCAGCGTTCACCATTTGAGTTTACGCGCCGCGCGTGCGATGCGTCAAACCGGTGCGCTCGCGTTGCATCCCAAAGCGCCTATCTCTTCGGTTGCTCGCCGGCGCGCCCAGGCGTCGGCGGCGAGGATTTCGTCGAGCGAGGAGGCCGCGCGCGCGGCGTGCCGTTCCATAACGCGCGCGACAATGCGCGCGATCTCGGTCAACTTGAGGCGTCCTTGGAGAAAAGCGTTGACGGCTTCCTCATTGGCAGCGTTCATCACGGCGGGCATAGTCCCGCCCGTGCGTAGCGCGCGGTAAGCGAGCGTCAGAGACGGAAAACGCTCGACATCCGGGCGCTCGAAACGCAACATCCCGATGCGCGTTAGATCCAACCGCGGCAGCGTGCAGGCAAGGCGTTGCGGGTAGGTGAGCGCGTATTGAATCGCGTGGCGCATGTCTGTGATACCCATTTGCGCGATCACCGAGCCGTCGATGAGTTCGATCATCGAGTGGACCACCGATTCCGGGTGAATGAGAACGTCTATCTGATCGGCATCGAAACCGAAGAGCCAATGGGCTTCGATCACTTCGAGCCCTTTGTTCATCAGCGTCGCCGAATCGATGGTCACTTTGGTTCCCATGTTCCACGTCGGGTGGCGCATCGCTTCTTCGACGGTCGCGCGCTCCATGGCCTCGCGGTCGCAAGCGCGAAACGGTCCGCCCGACGCCGTGAGGATCAATCTTCGCACTTCGGCGCGGTCTTCGCCGCGCAAACACTGGTGTAGAGCGTTGTGCTCGGAATCGATGGGCAGTAGTTCGGCGCCGCTGCGGCGCGCCGTGCGCGTGACGAGTTCCCCAGCCATGACAAGCGTCTCTTTGTTTGCCAGGGCGACGCGCTTGCCCGCTTCGAGCGCGCGCAGAGTCGGCACCAAACCGACGGCGCCGACGGTCGCCGCCACGACGCAGCTCGCCTCTTCGTGCGTAGCGACTTCGATCAGCCCTTGTTCGCCGATGAGCAAGCGCGGCTCGACAGTGGATCCGAGCACACGAAGGCATGCCCTCAATTCTTCGGCGCAACGCTCGTCTTCGACCGAGACCAACAGCGGGCGGTGGCGCACGATCTGTTCGGATAGTTTGGCGACGTTGCGCCGGGCTGCCAGCGCGACGATGCGAAAGGGTTCGCCGAGCGCTTCAACCACGCGTAGCGTGTTGCACCCGATGGAACCGGTCGAACCGAGAACCGCAATCCCTTTGACGCGCATCCGCCACAGATTTTTACCTCATCAGCGTGAAGTTTGTCACGCGCCGTCGCAAGCTTGAAAGCGGAGTCAATCGGTTGATGGTCGGAACTCGGCTTTGCGATGCTGTGGGCGCTGAGGGTGCGGAGAGAGCCGCGTACGATGGGGTTTCGAGCGTGCGCCCCGTTTCATTACGAAAGGCCGGTCAGAAGGCGTGATCAGATCGGCGGGAGCGAATCGGCGAAGATATAGCCGAGCGTTTTGTAGATGAGTTTGGCGCAGAGGAAGGCGGAAGCGCGATAGTCGCCCGAAGGCGCGTATTCGACCAGATCCATGCCGACGATGCGGCGACTTGTAGCGAGCGCGCGCAACAACCCAAGCGTTTCGTACCAACCGAGTCCGCCCGGTTCTGGCGTTCCTGTATGGGGTACGAGCGACGGGTCGAGTCCGTCGATGTCAATGGTCAAATAGACGTGTTCCGTGAGCGTCGAGATGGCTTCGCCCCAGCTTTGTGGTCTTCCGACGACATCTTTGGCCCAGAAGATGCGCGTCGGCAAGCGTTCCTTGATCCGTGCCTCTTCTGCCGAGAGCGAGCGGATGCCGAATTGCACGATGGGAACCCTTAGATCTTCCGCAATGCGTCGCATCACGCAGGCGTGCGAGTGCGGCGTATCGTCGTAGGTTGCGCGCAAGTCAGCATGGGCATCTATCTGGAAAACGGAGAGGCGCGCGTAGCGTTCGGCGTGAGCGCGAACAATGGGTGCCGTGATCGAATGTTCGCCGCCGAGCGAGACGAGGAACTTCTCTATGGAAAGGAGTCGGCGCGCTTCGTCGTAGATATTTTGTTGCATCTGTTCGGGCGTCGGCGCGGGCGGCAAGGTGGGAAGCGTGTGGATGCCTATGCGGTAGGTTTCGCGGTCGAGTTCTTCGTCGTAAAGCTCCATGTTGCGCGAGGCGTCGATGATCGCTTCCGCGCCGCGGCCCGTGCCCGCGCCGTAAGAGACGGTCGCTTCATACGAGATGGGCCAGACGAGAACACGAGCAGCGGTCAGCGAAGAGAAGCGCTCTTCGCTGATGCCGCCGAAGTTCATCGGAAGGTGAGCCGATTCGGACATGGCGTCTTTACGGCACCTCGATCGTCAATTCGCGCGCCAGCGTGAAGTTCGGACGTTTACGCCCTTTCATGTACTTGGCGCCTGTTTGCGACAGGGCCGTGATCAAGATCGGCAGCGCAATGGTCGGATCACAGTTGACGTAGCTTGTGCTTGCGCCGCGTGCGAGTTTGCCGTAGATGAAGGTTTCGTCGTTGATGCTCAAGCCGGAGCGTCCGCCCGTCGGCAAGACTTCAGTGCCGATTTGCACGGCGTATTTGTGGCCGCTGCGCGCCGGCGCTTTGACTACGTCCATGGAGTTTTGCGCTTGTTGGAGAAAGGTGCGTGGCGCCCCGCCGCCGATCTGAATCGTGCCCGTGGCGCGCGCGCGGGCGAAGATCTGCGCGATATCGAGCGCATCTTGCGCGAGATCGAATTGAAAGTTGTTCTTCTTCTCAAAGCGCGCCGTGGCGATACCGGTGACGATCAAGCTATCGGCGACGTCTGGGCAGAAGACGGGGACGCGCGATTTGAAGGCCGCGGTCAAGACGCCGTCGTCCGTGGAGATTTCGGATAGCTCGCGTCCGAGCAGGTGGAGCAATTCGCGCACTGAGTAGGCGCGCGTCTGATCCAGCTGATTGACGAAACCGCTGACCCATTCGGCGGCTTCGCGGTACTCTTCTTCGCTCGCCAGCACGTCCAGCGTGCGCGTGATTTGTGCGGCCTCCAATTCGGCGTCGGGCATGCTCGGATGAGCTTGGTAATGCTGTCGTCCGAGCGTTTCGTGCAGATCGTGGAAGATGAGCGCGCCCGAAAGCACGAGCACATCGACGAATCGATTCTTGACGACGTAGGCGAGCAGACGTCGCATTCCAGCCGGAATGAGCGGCCCCGAGGCGGCGACGAAGATCACCGTGTTATCGCCGAGCATATCGAGCCAGATGCGATGCGCCTCGGCCAATTGGCGCGCGCCGAAACCGGCCCCTTCCATCTTCTCCAGCAACCCGGCGATGGATCGGTCACGGTCCACTTGAATCGGGCGGGTTGGCGTGGTGAGATAGCGCGATGGTCGCGCTTTGCGTTGTGTAACCATAGACGTCATCGTGACCCTCTTTTCTTCTCTTTGGAATCCTCAAACCGTCTTTATCGCACGTGTTAGGTTCGCTGCGGCGAACCCGTCTTTAATCGTTTTCGATCAATCCCGATGATGACGGCGGTTCGGAGTCGAGCCGTTGACCGACAAGTAGGTGTAGGAGCCGATGCGCGATTCGTAATACTCGATCAGTTCCATGCCTTGCGCCTCGCTCAGCTCGCCGCGCCGTATCAATTGTTCGACGCGGCGGCGAAACCCTTCGTGAAGTTGATTTCGGTCGTAGTGGGCGCGTTCGACCGCTTCGCCGATGTTGGTCCCTGGGATGACCTTTTTGATCAAGTACCCGTCTTCGTCGATGTAGATGTGCGCCTCGTTCGGATTACCGAAGAGGTTGTGGTTGCTTCCCATGACTTCCTGGTACGCGCCCACCAGCAAGAAGGCGATGTAGTACGGCTCGCCGGGCGTCAGCGAGTGGAGTTCGAGGATCTGTTTAACATCGTGTAGATCGACGAACTTATCCACGATGCCATCGGAATCGCAAGTTATATCACAAAGCGTTGCGTATTCGGTTGGCTGTTTATTCAGCCGATGGATCGGCACAATGGGAAAGAGCTGATCGATCGCCCAGTGATCCGGGACCGAGCGAAAGACCGAAAAATTGGTCAGGTATTTAGCGCACAGCAGGCGGCGGAGTTCATCGAAGTCCTCCGAGACGTACTCGGTTTGTCGGGCGAACTTGTCGGCGCGTTCGCACACGTCCCAGAAGAGCACTTCGCCTTTGGCGCGATCCTCGAGCGAGATCAGCCCCAAGTTGAAGAGCGTGAAGAGTTCATCACGGTGTTCGAGCGCGTCGTGGTAGTACTCGCGGTAGTTTTTGGCCGAAATGGTCGCGCGCAAGTCGGCCAGCTCGATGATCACCTGCGGATCGTCGTCTTCGATCTCGATCGGTTGAATGTCTTCGACCACCGTTTCGATCTCGTCCTGCACGTTGGTGACGAGCATGGCGTGATAGGCGGTCAGAAAGCGGCCCGATTCCTGAATGATCGTCGGGTGCGGAACGTTTTCGTCTTCGCAGACCTGTTTGATCGTGTAGACGACATCGTTGGCGAACTCCTGCGCCGTGTAGTTGGCCGAAGAGTCAAAGGCCGTACGCGATCCGTCGTAATCGACTGCCATGCCGCCGCCCACGTCGAGCAGATCGATCGGCACTTTCATCTGCCTGATCTTGGCATAAACGCGGGCTGCTTCTTTGATCGCGTTCTTGATCCGTTTGATGTCGGTCAGTTGCGAGCCGATATGAAAGTGGAGCAGCCGCAGCATCTGCAGGCGGTCGGCTTCCTGCATGCGGCGAATGACTTCGAGGATCTCGGTGGTGGTCAACCCGAACTTGGCCGCTTCGCCGCCGGATTTCTCCCATCGTCCGGACCCTTTCGAGTAGAGCTTGACGCGGATGCCGACCATCGGCACCGGCCCATCTTCGTAGCGCTCGGCGAGGCGCAGGACGTGGTCCAGTTCGCTTAGCTTCTCGATGACGACGACGACGCGCTTGCCCGAGCGCGCGCCGACGAAAGCCATTTCGATGAACTCTTCGTCCTTGAAGCCGTTGAGCACCAAGAGGCTGTCGGGCGATTGTTCGAGCGCGAGCGCCGCGTAGAGTTCCGCTTTGGAACCGGCTTCAAGTCCGAAGTCGTAGCGCGACGCTTCGCGCAGATATTCTTCGACCACGGCGCGGTGTTGATTGACCTTCATCGGATAGACGCACATGTGCGCGCCTTGGTACTCGAATTCGCGGATGGAATTGCGAAAAGCGCGTTGCAGCTTGCGCACTTGACTCGTCAAGAGCTGCGGAAAACGCAACAGCACGGGCGTCCCGATGCCGCGTCGCGCTAGATCGTCGATGATCTCTTTGACGTCTGCAGCTCGCGGGTCGTTCTCCGATGGGCGGACGATGAGATTACCCTTGCGATTGATGTCGAAATAACCCGCTCCCCAATTTTCGATCCCGTAGATTTCAAGCGTCTGTTCAATGGCTGTGCTCAACTTGCGGTCTCCTGCCTTGTCCTTTCAGATTCGCGCGGCGCGCGCCGTCCGAGATTCCGAAGTTCCGGTCGCCATCTCCTTCGCGTGTAGGTTTTCGGGTTGGAACACTCGAACGCGCAATGTAACAAAAAAAGGCGAGCCGGTCAAAAACTATTTTCGGGCGACAAGCGGCCCCTTTTGTCGGACGACCGGAAGCCTAGGTTCCGGCAACTACTGTAGCCGCTTCCTCGATCCGACGTGCGTCGAGCGTCGTTTTGCACGAGACGACGTTGGGCGGAAACGTCGGCGGTTGGTCGCGACTGCCGCGCAACTCTTCGCTGAGGGCAATGACGAAGCGGCGGAAGCCACACCTTTGGTACTCATCGAGGCGGGCGCGAAGGGCGCGCGGCGTCCAAAATCCCAAGACCTCAAGGTAGACGCGCTGGCCGCTTGAGTCGAGGAGCAGGAAGTCGGGCGCGAAGATCGTTTCGCCGACCTGAATTAACTCGGTCGTCGGCACCAGCCGCCACGTGCGCGCTTTGCGCTCCCAGTCGGAGGCGAGCTTGGCGGTCAATTCATCGTTCAAGGTTGAAAGCTCCGCTTGCGGCGGACGCAACTGATGCTGAGAGGCGTCGAGTTCGTAGAACGCGCGCTCGCCAGCTTTGGTCTCGATCTCCGCGCGCATGCGCCAGCCGCGACAAGCAAGCAGCGCGGGCAGGAAAGCGGCCATTTGAATGCCGTACTTCTGCGAGCGATGAAAAAGCGAGACCGGACCATCGAGCGTGACGACGTAACCGCGGCGAGCGTCGCCGCTGATGCGGTGGATCAGGCGGTAAGCTTTGATGGCGTTGAAAAGTTCGCGATACGGCGTCGGTTCTTGCGGTTCGATCTCCAGCTTCATCTCGACGCAGCGGTAAAGCAACGCTTGCGCTTGAGCTAGATTGTAGCGGTCGATGAGTTCGCGCGGCGTCGGCTCGTCGAAATCGCGGAGTTTTTGGCGTTGTTCCAGATCGGCGTACAAGCCCTCCAGCAAATCGTCCGTCGAGCAACCGAGAATCGCTGCCGTCTCTTCGAGCGCGTGCCGACGCTCCATTGCATCGAGCCTCGGATGACGTGCGCGCAAAAAGAGCGCGCGACGAAGTGCACTTGGGTCAGTGACAGCCACGGTCTCGAATTGGCAGCGGTCGGTCAGAAGTTTGGCTAATCCGCGGAGCGTCTTGTAGTCCGTCGTCGTGCCTGCGTACTCCTCGACGGAAGCCTCCAATTCGGCGCGCGTCTTGCCCACATGAGCGCGGAAGATGGCGATGAGATCGGCGGCTTCCTTGACCTTCTCCGCGTCGTCCGGGTTGATTCGGCGCGGCCCCGTTCGGTCGCCGCGCCTCCAACTCATGGCCAGCTCAGCAGTCAACATCTCTTGGACGCCTCGTTCGTCGGCGCGCACCTTGCGCTTTCACCAAGGCTGATCCCGAAGCGCCAACAGCACGTCGCAGCCTTGAGCTCGCGGCGCGCTTGCAGCTCACCGACTATTGTTGAGGTTGATCTTGGAAATTTCAATCCGGCGGGGCCGATTTTGCGATCCGCCCAGATGAAGCTTTCGGCTCAAGGTTCGCTTCAAGCTTGGAGTTGGCAATTCCACCCCGAGTCGCAAAGGAAGACCCCGACCGCGCTTTGCTGAACGGACCGGCGCACGATGAACCGTGCTTGTCCACGGTGGTAGTTTAATCGCCGCTGATTCGCCACCGAAAAGAATGGACGCACTGAACATTTTCAGCATATCTTCAGGGGGACTGATGCCAGAATGATGAGCTTCGTCGGATTGGAAGACGATGAGGCGCTTTTGCAAGAGGCGGTGTCGAGGAGGCTTGCTCACCAGAGCCACGGAGCCATAGGATCGCGTTCTCGATCTGCTTGTTGGTCGCTTCGGCGGCGACTGATCCCCTCTTCGGTGGTATCGCGCGTGACCAACTCGTAAAGAACAGCCCTTTTGCCCGGACGTGGGCGCAGGATGCGCCCCAGTCTTTGAATGTGTTCGCGCGATGAGCCGGAACCGGAAAGGACGATAGCCACCGATGCGTCTGGAATGTTAACACCTTCGTTCAACACTTTGGATGTTGCAATCGCCTTGACATCACCGCGATTGAACGCTTCGAGCCAAAACCGCCGCTCTTTAATGGGCGTTTCGTGCGTGATCACGGGCACAAGGAAAAGCTCCGAGATGCGATAGACCATCTCGTTCTCCGCCGTGAAGATCAGTACGCGGTCATCGCGATGGCGAGCGAGCAGTTGCGTCAAAGCGCGCAGTTTAGCGTCAGTGCCGAGAGCGATTCTTTTCGCTTCACGGTAGGCCAGCATGGCGCGGCGTCCGCGTTCGCTGCGCGCACTGGCGGCGATGAAAAGATGCCAGCCCTCGACGTTGCCGAGCGGGATGCGTTCGCTTTCGATGAAAGCACGAAAGATGGAACGCGCCTTCTCGTATTGAGCGCGTTCCTCAGCGGAGAGTTCAACGTGAACCTTCACCAATTGATAATCGGCCAAATAAGCTCCGGCTAAATCCGCGACTTTGCGCCGAAAGACGATCGGTCCGATCAGATCGGCAAGCAGACGTTCGGCCCCGTCGGCGCGTTCCGGCGTCGCCGTCAGGCCGAGACGAAAAGGCGCGATGGCCATTTCCGCTGCATGACGGTAGGAGCTTCCCGGCAGATGGTGACACTCGTCGAAGACCAACAGCCCGAATCTATCTCCCAGCTTTTCCATATGGCGAAAGGCCGAGGCATAGGTGCTGATCGTGATGGCGCCCAGTTCGAAATAGCCCCCGCCGATCAAGCCGATCTCGGCCTCGAAACTCGCCGACAGAATGTCGTACCATTGGTTCATCAAATCGATAGTTGGAACAACGATGAGCGTTGAGCGATTCGCTTCAGCGATGGCCATTTCGGCGACCAAACTTTTGCCTGCGCCAGTAGGCAGCACGATGACGCCGCGGCGACCCGCGCGTTTCCACGCTTCGATGGCTTCGCGTTGGTAGGGACGCGGTTCGGCGACTGAGCGGTGAACGAACTGGAATTCATCGTAACGTCGCGCGCGATCAACGTATGCGATCTTTCGGCGGTGCAGCTCGGTGATAGCGGTGCGATAAGCTGCGGCCGGCGCACGCCAGCGCGCCACACGCGGGTCCCAAGAAAAAGGCGTCGGCGCTACGTCGCGCGCACCAAGGCCGTCGAGCAGCAACGTTCCAGAATCGAACCGCACCATTATCGCTTTGCCCATCTGTTCGTGGTTTGGTTCAGCTCCCATCCTCTTCGCTGCTAGCAAGAACCCCATTGCGCGTTCGGTCGGAAGATCGCTTCCAGCGAACCTTCACGCGCTTCTGGCCTAATGCCGTCTTCGACGATCTTCACGCGCCTCAGCCTGTGGTATATATTAGCAACCGAGTTCGGCGAAGGGGAAATCTTTCTCCTTGTTGCGCGAAGAATTTTCGCTGTCCTACGCAGCGATTGCCCGACGAGGATTTTATGCTGATTCGTCCTTTGATCGCTGTCCTGTTGCTCGTTTTTGTTGTCGAAGCCAGCGCCCAATCAGGTCGCAGGGGCGTCGCGCCGTCAGCCGCAATCAGTTGCCTGTTGACCAACGGCGACCGCATCACGGGACAAACCCTTTCCGTCTCTTCAGATGTGATCGCCATCAGCACGGCCTATGCTGGCACGGTGACGATCCGCACGACGATGATCTCTCGATGTGAAACTGAGGATGAAGCAGTGCGGGCACAGCTAACGGCGGCCAAGGTCGCGTTGTTGGCGCGTTCCGAAACGACGGACAAAACCCCTTCGCCGCAGCCTTCGCCGCAGAGCACGCCATCGCCTATTAGCAAAGATCGCCAGCGTTTCGGTTGGAAACGGACTTTGGCCTTCAACTACACGCTCTCGCGCGGCAACGCCGATATCAGCGATTTGAACGTTTCCGGCAACTTCGTCCGCACGTACGAAGATGGACGGTTCATCATCGGCGGATTACTCCGCCGCGGCATCAAAAACGGGAAAGATTTTGCCGGGCTTTTCACCTCGAACGTGCGCTATGAGCGCCGGCTCGATATGAGTTCGATGCCGCAACGACATCTTTCGTTCTTCGCCGAGGCGGGTTACGAACGGGACGAGATGAGAAGATTGGACAACCGTTTCGTCTGGAACGGCGGCTTGCTCATCCCGCTGTTGAAGAGCGAAGCGCAGGAGGTGGCGATAGACCTCGGTGGCGGCGTGACGCACGAAGAGTACGAGACCGGACTGCGGCGAACGCTCGGCGAAGGCGTGTTGCGTTTTACGAGCGAGCAGAAAGTGCTCGGCAGCGCGCGCTTTCGTCAACAGATCTCGGCCTTTCCGGATTTCGCCGAGATGGGGCGCTATCGTTTTCACGTCGATCTATCCTTGCGCGCGCCGCTCACCAAAGCCCTTTCGTTGCGCATCGGTGCGCTCAATCGTTTCGATAATCGTCCGCAAGAGCAGAACGTCAAACGCAACGATTTTTCGCTCATGAGCGGATTGGCCGTCGAATTCTGAGCCGCGCCAAAGGCACCGTCGTCATCGCGGGCGTGCGGCGTTTCTCAGCGCGTAAACGATGATGTTGACGCCGAAGCGCGTCGTATCATGCGCCATGAAGCAGCCGCTGCGCGGATCGTAATTCCATTCGCAGCCGTAATCCTTGTTTGAATAGAGGACCGCTAGCCGATTGCCGACCCACGCGCCACGCAGATATGGGTGGACCAAGCGGTCGCCCCACCCGTTGACTTCGTGCGAGGTGGTGGGTGGGCCAGCGGGGAAGTCGAAATAGGCGCGATAAAGTTCATGGTCGTTCGGCAGCGCGCGCAACCGCTCTTCCGGATGGTCGAGCACTAGCGATAATTCGGCCTCAAAGCTACGGGCGAATTCGCCGTTGATGTCGTGCTCGCAGTCATCAACGAACAAGAATCCGCCGGAACGTAGATAGTGGCGCAGGCGCTCCCGCTCGCGCGGCGTGAATTGCACGGTGCGGTTGCCGGTCAAATAAAGGAAAGGATGAGCGAATAGATCGTTCGATGTCGCGTCGATGATGCGCTCGCGAGCGTCGAGTCGCAGCCGCGTGTGTGCGGCGAGCGCGTGGAGCAGATTGGTCGGCATGTTCGGGTCGGCGTCCCAGTTGCCGGAGGCATAACGCAACCGGGCAAAGGCGAATTCGCTTGAAGGCAAAGGCAAGAGGGCGCCACCAGTAATGCCTCTTTCGACCGTCATGGCAAAGGCGGCTGCGGCTGTTGAGCGAAGAACGAAATCGCGACGGTTCATCTCTCTCCTTTCGATTTCTGGTCCGACGAACGAGTCGTCACACCTTTTTGACCGAAAATTTACCTTCGCGGCGAACAACTGCGACGCGCATAGCGTACATCAAAACGGCGACATTGCGAAGTGCACGTTGCTGGTGGCAAGGAGGTGGAGAATGGCTACCTATAGAGACCCGGTACGCGTCTTCGCGCCGCTGGAGGTCGTCGAGCGACTGTTGGAGATCCGCGCCGAAGCGGGCTTCGCACCGGTGTTGTTCGTCCAGTCCGCCGCCGATCTGGCAACCACGCTCGACGCCTACGGTTTCGATGTCTATGCTTTTCGGGAGGAGGAGCAGCTCGATTGTGGGCGATATCGCGCCCCGTATGCGCCGGGCGGCGATTGCGCACACCGCTTCGAGCTCGCCCACTAGAACGCGCCGCCGGGAGCCCCGGGCTTGAGCCCTGGGGAGGAGGCGGCGCACGCTCCCTTCTAACATCAAATGGGATGATGTGCACGTGGTGGATATCAACGCTGCTCGGAATATCCGCAACCGCCGTCTCTCGGGGCGGTGGGCCGTGGTCAACCGGCCCCGAAGCGGCGGCCCGGTAACCTGGGCGAGGGCAAGCCCCCGGCTGCGCGCCGTGGAGTAGTTGACTAAAGACAGACGAGAGAGCGCGGAAGGCGCTGATTGTGCAGCATCCCTTCAGCGACGCGAGAAACAAAGCGCTATCGAGAGGGCCGGAAGGCGGGAACCGCTCCCGCTTTTCGGTCTCTTTGTCAACCCTAGGTGATGACAAGGCTCCCGCCTCTTGGCAAGCGGCGCTTTCCATAGACTATGGACCCCCGACAGAGACTATGGACCCCCGACAGCGCTTCACGTACATTTTAAAGCTGATCGTCCACGCCTCGCGTAGGGAGCTAGCGGGCGAGCCCGGTCGTTGACCTCTTTGAAGTAAAAGTTCTAGTATCGGTGCTGTACGCGGTGCGTTCTGCGTTCGGCTTATTTTGGTGGTCCACCGAGGCACGACCGTTCCGCCATCAACCTTGCGAGGGAGAGAAACGCTTTGACTGTGACTTCGACCGCTGCCCCTTCCGAATTCAACAACCCCAAGCTAGTACCGCTCTTTTCCGCCGAGCAGATTCAGACGCGCATTCAGGAGATGGGGACCGAAATCACACGCGATTACGCCGGGCGCGAACCGTTGTTGGTCGGAGTGTTGAAAGGGGCTTGCATCTTCATCAGCGATCTGATGCGCGCCATTGATCTTCCGCTGGCCGTAGAGTTCATGGCGATTTCAAGTTACGGCAGCCAGACTCGCTCATCCGGCGAGGTGCGCATCATCAAAGACTTGGATACGCCCGTCGAAGGGCGCGACATCCTTGTGGTTGAAGATATCGTGGATACGGGCTTGACGCTCTCTTACTTGTTGGCGAGCTTGCACACGCGCGGCGCGCGGAGCGTTCGGCTGGCGGCATTGCTCGATAAGTGGGAGCGGCGCGAACGCCCCGTGCAGATCGATTACCTCGGCTTTCGCATTCCGGACGCTTTCGTCGTCGGCTACGGTCTCGACTATGCCGAGCGCTACCGCAATCTGCCTTACATCGCCATCCTTCAAGATGGGTGAAGAGGCGTTGAGCGCTTGACATGGGCTGCGGGCAAGCGGTATAAGCCACGCTTGGTACGTGGTGATTTATGGCGACTTGCGGCCACGTAAAATAAGCCGCTAAACAGCTCGGTGAGACGCTCACCGTGAAACAATCGAGTTTCATCGTGAAGGTCCCGCGTTGTTTAGCGCGGGATTTTGTTTTGCGCCTCGGTTTGCCGAGGCGATGCGTTGACGAGGTGAACATGGAAGACATACGCGAAGTGGTCGGCAGCGATCGCGTCACCATTTTCGACGGCGCGATGGGGACTATGCTTTATGCCAAAGGCGTTTACATCAACCGCTGCTACGATGAGTTGAGTTTGAGCAACCCGGACCTCGTCCGCGAGATCCACGCCGAGTACGTCCGCGCCGGAGCGGAAATACTGGAAACGAATACGTTCGGCGCTAACCCACATAAACTGCAACAATTCGGACTCGAAGGCAACCTGCGCCTGATCAACATCGCTGCCGTGCGTTTGGCGCGCGAAGCGGCTGGCGGAAGATGCTACGTGGCTGGGGCTATTGGCCCGCTGGGTTTACGCATTGAGCCTTACGGTCCGACCTCTTTCGACGAAGCCAAGGAGATGTTCAAGGAACAGGCTTCGGCGCTGCTCGAAGGCGGCGTCGATCTCTTTGTGCTCGAGACGTTTTCAGACGTCTCCGAAATGCGACAGGCGATACGCGCTGTACGCGAACTGTGCGATTTACCCATCGTCGCACAGATGACGATTCTGCCCGATGGCAACACGAGCTACGGCACGACGCCTGAAATCTTCGCGGCGCGGCTCGACGAGTGGGGCGCTGATGTGGTTGGGCTCAATTGCGGCGTTGGGCCGGCGATCGTTCTTTCGGCCATTGAGAAAATGCGCGTGGTGACCGACAAGCCGCTGTCGGCGCAACCCAACGCTGGATTGCCGCGCGATGTTCAGGGGCGACAGCTCTACATGTGCTCGCCCGAGTACATGGCCAAATACGCCAAACGCTTGATCCAAGCCGGAGCGAAATTCATCGGCGGATGTTGCGGCACGACGCCCGCGCACATCAAGCAGATCGCCGACGCCGTGCGCGCCATTTCGCCGCGCAGGCCGCGCGTCTTTGTACAGGAACCGAAAAGGATAGAGGAATTGACGCCCGCCGACATTCGTGTCGTTCCGCCGGAAGAGCGTTCCCGTTGGTCGCGCAAGATCGCGTGCGGCGAATTCGTCACCACGGTTGAAGTCCTGCCGCCCAAAGGTTGCGATGCGAGCAAGACGCTGGAGCAGATTCGTCTGCTCAAGGAAGCGGGCGTGGATGCGGTGAACATCCCCGATGGTCCGCGCGCACAGACGCGCATGAGCGCGCTGGCGATGGCTTTGCTGGTCGAGCGCGAAATCGGTTTGGAGACGGTGCTCCATTACTGCTGCCGTGACCGCAACCTTCTCGGGATGATGTCGGATCTGCTCGGCGCGGCGGCGCTCGGATTACACAATCTTTTGTTGATCACGGGCGATCCGCCGAAGATGGGCCCCTATCCAGACGCCACAGCCGTGTTCGACATCGATTCCATCGGCTTGACCAACATGGTCAACAAGCTCAACCATGGGCTCGACTTAGGCAACAATCCGATCGGTCAACCGACGGCCTTCTGCATTGGCGTCGGCGTTAATCCGGGCGCGTTGAACCTCGACCATGAGATCAGGCGTTTCGAGTGGAAGGTGGAAGCGGGCGCGCAGTTCGCCATCACGCAACCGGTCTTCGATGCGGACCAATTGCGCGATTTTCTACGCCGCATCGAACACGTGCGTATCCCGATCGTCGCTGGCATCTGGCCGCTCGTTTCCTATCGCAACGCCGAATTTCTGCACAACGAGGTGCCCGGCGTGCGCGTCACGCCCAAGATCATGGAACGCATGCGCAAAGCCTCGGAGCTGGGCAAAGATGCCGCGCGCGAAGAGGGACTGAAGATCGCGCAGGAATCGCTGCTCGAAGTGCGCGACTTGATTCAAGGCGTGCAGGTCTCTGCGCCTTTCGGCAACGTCCGATTGGCGCTTGAAGTCTTCAGCGTGCTGCCGGAGTTCGGCGCGACGCGCGAGGTGAATGCGCTCTCTGCGGGCGATTGAAGCTTCGTTCCGCACCGTTCGTTGGTGTGCAGCGCGATGTGGTGAATTTCGATCGGGGCGTAATCCAAAACGCTTCCGTTACATCTGGGCGGATGTGATTCGGAACGCATTCGTTTCGCATCACTACCTTGCGATCCCAGACGACGAAGGAGGTTCGGTTTTGCTCGTTTTCCAGACCCTCGACGATATCTTCGCGATGCTTCAGAAGTGGCGCGAGCGCTTATGCAAGCGCGTCACCCCTCTGGATGAAGGACAAGCTCGCCGCAAACTGCGTCCTGAAACGTGGTCCGTCGCCGAGATCGTGGAGCATCTGGCGCTCACAGAGCGAGTGAGTTTGCAAATCATTGAAGAGATGTTGCCGGAGGCGGAAGCGAGCGCTGGCACCGCATTCCCGCTGGACGTCACGCCGTTTCTCGCCCTCGACCCCAACGCGCGACTCCGAGCGCCTGAGATCGTGGTTCCACAAGGCCAGCGACCGTTTGCCGAACTGCTCGACGATCTAAAGCGTTCGCGAGTTGCGCTGTTGGCCCTTCGCCCGCGATTTTCAGAAGCGAATCTCGCCGCCGTTTCGCGTCCACATCCCGTTTTCGGTCCGATCACGCTCGGGCAATGGCTCGTCTTCATCGGGCTGCATGAAGCCCGCCACCTTCGACAGATCGAAAACGTATTGCAAGAGGTAGCCCAAAACCATCCGCGTGAAAACACATGACGGCGAGAAGCCTTGCACTGGTCGGGCCTTCTTGGACCAGCCGGTTATTCTTTCGGAAGCTTGCTTCAAGCCATACAGCGGCGTCGAGCCTTCTTCTGGGACAATGGTGCTTAGGATGAAGTGGCGTGGGGATTTACGTTGCGGATCCGCACGGTCGAGCCTTTCCCGATGAGCTTTTTTGCGGGCATGAGCCGCGTGCGACAACTGCCCTTTATGCGCGCCAGCCCGTGCGCCGGATCGTTAAAGCGAGTCCCAAGCTGGCGAGCAGCAGGGCGGAGACGACCGCAGGCCAGACCAGAGGGAGCGTGAGCATAGCGGTCCAGAAGATCGTGCCGAGCAGAATGGCAAGCGATGCGGATTCTTTCCGGCTCCCGAAGATGAGGCGTTGCAACCAACGCCCCGTCTCGAGATGGACCACCACACGCCCGAAGACATAGGAAGCGACGATTAGCAGCAACGCGGTGATGCCAACCAGCGCGCCCACCGTCGTCGGCAAGAAACGCAACGCTGCGGGCACACCAATGGCGATCACTGCCGCTCCAACCGCGCCGAAGACAGCGACGCGCGAGAAGTTGAGTTTGAGGTTGGCGGCGGCGCGTCCGATAGCTCCTGGCACGGCGGCAGAGAGCGCAAGGGCAATGATGAACCAAAAGAGAAGGGCCAGCAAACGTTGTCCGAAGTAAGCGAAGGACCAGCGCGGGACGAGAAGCGACGCAGGATTTCGGCTCAATGCGCGCAGTTCCTCTTCGTATCCGGCGTACATGATGGTGCTGCTGCCGGGTTTGCGACCCAGCGCGTTCTTCGTCGCTTGATACGTGCCGCCGATGACGATGACATCGCCGCCTATGTAAGAGCCATCCTCTTGGCGGATCGAACCGCCGATGGTCGCTGCATCGCCTTCGATCCGCCCCTCTACGAGGAGATCGCCGCCGACGACGAGGACGCCGTGCGCGACTGTGCCGCGCACGACGACGGAGCGTCCGAGTCCGAAAACATCGCTCGTTTGCGTCCCTTCTACGACGAGCGTCGATTTGGCGGACTGACCGCTGGCGAACGCGCTCGCGATGGCTGCTGTCGCCACAAAGCAAGCGATCGCCAACGCTTTCCAGTCTCGACGCAAAAGCAAGCTCATCGGGATAGCCCTTTGCGTGCTGGCTTTTCCATGACTCGCCGTTTCGCTGCCGACCACGCTAAAGCTGCCAAAACGAGCGCGACGAGGAGAAGCGACGCAGGCAAGATCAACTGGCTCGCTAGTCGCCCGAGCACGGCGATGCTGGTCCCCAAGTCAAGCAGCGCGTGCGATGCGAACTTAAGCAAACAGATGGCCGAGCGCGAGGCGGCGCGCAGCGGCTCGAGCGATTCGATGGACGGAGACCAGAGCGACGCGAACGATAAGCCGAGCAGCGCAAACGTAAACCAGAGCGCGCGCCGTCCCTCCTCGCACGAGCGCAGATGATGAACATCAGAGCGGGCCCGCGCCGTCACCACCGAGGCGAAATCGGTCGGCACGACCAGCTTCTGATCGATGCGTTCGAGCGAGGCATCAAGCAAACAGAGCAGACGCTTCTGCTCGTTCAACCGTTCAGCGCAAGAACGGCAATCTGCAATGTGCGCTTCGAAAGCGACGTTGGTTGTTCGATCGAGTTCGCCGTCCAGATAAGCGGCGATCTCCCGTTCCCAACGGCAAGCCCTTTCCATGCTTTTCACGTCTGGTTTCACCCTTGATCGCTCCGTTATGCTTCTGTGATTCCGCGTTCAATGAACATCCGCCGCATCAGCTCGCGCGCACGAAAGATGCGGTTCTTCACCGTGCCGAGCGGTAGCCCCGTCACTTCGGCGATCTCTTCGTAAGATAGATCGTGAGCGTGGCGAAGGATGATGAGTTCGCGGTAAGCTGGCGGGAGTTGCTCGACGACCGATTCGATCTCGGCGCGGCGTTCGTTCCGTTCGCGCTCCTGTTCAGGATTGAGGGCGCGGCTGGAGAGATGCCTTTCGCGCCTTTCGACCTCCTCGCGCACATCGCGCGCTGCCACGCGGCGCAGGTGATCGATGGCCGCATTATGCGCGATGCGGTAAATCCAAGTTGAGAATTTATATTCGGCGCGGTAGCGCCTTAAAGAACCGTAAACCTTGATGAAGACTTCTTGCGTAAGATCGAGCGCTGCATCGTAATCGCCGATGATGCGATAGACGTAAGCGATGATCGGGCGCTGGTAGCGCCGCACCAGTTCTTCGAAACTCTCTTCGCCCCCGGCGGCGGCTCGTTCAACCAGTTCCGCGTCGGTCAAGCTCGTGAGCGATGAAGCGAAAATAGACATACGCTCTTGAAGTTCTACGCACGTCCGCGCGGCAAAGTTTCAACTGTGGAAAAATCCCTCGTCGCTATCGCTTCGCTGTTTTGCAAAGGCAACCGAGGCAGAAAAATACGGGTGTTAAGCGCATAAGTGGATGAGCTGTCTGTCGTGTTGCATGGGCAACCGAAGCGGAAAAATTCAACCGACTTGCCTCTGCTTCGCCATCTGGACTTCAAACGCTGAGCGGCGAAGTCCCAACTGCGGAGGAGCGTCCTTACGAGGGTCGGGTTGCTCCATTGCAGCGGTTGCCGATGATCACTGCCAAGCGAGCGACGCAAGAGCCGCTGGCGCTGCGATCTCACCGAAGTTCGGGCGCGCATCATCCGGCAAGTCTAGCCCTACAAAGGATGGGCCGACAAGCTGCGGCGGCGATTCCAACGCCTCGGTTGCGACGGCCACGGCCTCTTGCAGCTCGCTTCCGATGACGAGCAATCGAGCAGGCGGGACTTCGTCTTCTGCGTCGCGCGTCAGTCGGTCACGGTAGAAGAGCAGAAAACGATGGAGTTCGTCGAGCCGTTCGTCCGCGTCGCAGACGACGCGTCGGACGACGAGCGGTTCGCCCATTCGGATGACGAGGCCGGTGAAGCCTTGCGCGTGAAGGCTGACGAGAAGGGAGTCTTCAGCACGTTCATCGCGCAGCAACCACCACGCCTCGCACAGGTGGCGCGGCAAAATCAACCCTGCTTTCCACCCAAGCGCCGCAAACACCGCCTCGTATTCGTCCAGAACCCGAAGCGTGATGCCCGTGACGAGGTAGCGTTCGCGCCCCTCGCGGTCTGGGCGCAACCGGCGACGCGCGACGCGCATTTCGGCGGGATTCGTGCCGAAAGCGCGCTCGATCTTCCATTGCAACATCTCTTCGAGTTCGTTGCGCGAAGCGGGCTTGGTCTCCAACGCGAGAATGGTTGTGCGGGCCACGTCTTCCGGTAAAGAGACGGACCAACGCACTTGTTTTTCGAGTCCGGTGCGCGTTGCAAGATCGGCCAGCGCGGCGGCGAACTCATCCGGGTCGGAAATGTTTTGCGCATCGAAGTTCGGATCGAAAATTTCGCGATCGAGCGTGACGTGCGCCGCGCGCTGCAACGTCAACCGCGCGCCGCGTTTGCCGAGCAAGACGAGAGTAACGACGCCTCGCTCCAGCCCGATGGCCGTAGGAGGGAAGGATGGACGCAGGACTTTGCCGAAGATTTCGTTCGCTGTCATATGTTCGCCGGAACAGCGCAAGACTATTCACGGTTGCGCGGGACTTTGCCGGAGATCTCGTTCGCTGTCATATGTACGGCGACGCGCGCTCTCCGCGCACGTCGCGCGAAGAACTTGCTGAGCATTCCAACGGAAGCTTTCCGCTCAGAAGATCATTGCGAATATCACCGCGTATGTCAATCGCGTTTCAACGCGCTGCGACTGATGCTTGCCAAATTGAGTTTGCCGTCGGGACGCGCGGGTTATGGGTCGGCGATTGGAATCGTTTCTGCTTGTTCGCGCGAGCACCAGTCGTTGCCGGGGCTCGTTGAGATCTCGGGCGTCGGATGGCACGTTTCTCCCGCCCATCCGCGCGCGATCACCAATCGCTGTAAGGCGTGCCTTCGGAAGAGATATCGCCCGAAGCGCTGCGGACATCGACGACGCCTTGCGTGCCCCCCGGCAGGTTTGGGTCTTCACCGACGATCACTTGCCAGTCACGTTCTCCGGTGATCGGATCGACCGGGATCTCGCGCAAGTAGCCTGCTGTCACCAAGTCGTCGAGCGACTGTGGCAAGCGTCCCTTGTCCGCTGCGTACTGATCGATCATCTTGCGCATTTGAAATAGATCATCGCGCAGCGTCGCTTCGCGCGCCTTTTGCACCGTCCGTTGGTATTGCGGCAGAACGATGGCCGCTAGGATGACGATGATTGAGATGACGATCATCAATTCGAGCAGCGTGAAGCCTTGCGCGCGGTTGTGGAGACCTAGCTGTTTCAAAAGGCCGTTCATCTCTCGTTTTGATCCTACGACGCCCGTCGGTTTGACGGCGACGTCCGAGCCGCGACGCTCGGAATTCAGTGCTCCGCTCAGCGCACTATGTAGGATGTAATAACTTCTGCTTCCGTTTTCGTTGTGCGCTATTTTCACTTCGCCCTTTTGAATCTACCAGTCGCTGTAACGCTCCTTGCCGTTCAACGCCATTTCGTTCGATTTGGAGCGCACGTCGAAGACGTTCTCGCCGCCCCAGCTCCCTGCGTCGGGTGGATCATAGGACGAGCGTAGTTGCCAATCGGCGCGACCGGTCATTGGGTCAATAGGAATGGCGCGCAGATAGATCTTCTTCTTGGTCGCCAGCAGCTGGTTGTCGGTCGCGCGACTGTTCGGATCGCCGCTTCGCACCGTCGCCATGCGTGGAACAACGCTGACGCCGCGCACCAGCGTTTCGAGATCCGGCGGGTAAAGGTCCAGATTCTCCGGCGAGAAGATGGTACAGTCGCTGATCATAACGCGGCTGCGCGGGTCGAGAACTGGCGGCGGTTGCGGTCCCGGAACGATGGGTCCACCGCGCGCGCCTTGCGAACAGATGCCGATGGCATCGCGGTGAAACTCGTCGATCGCCGTGCGTATCTGGCGCAACGCTTCACGCAGCCGTTGCTCGCGTTGACGCTGCACGCTCAATCTGACGAGCGGGATCACGCCGAGCGTCAGAATCGTCAGAACAGCGATCGTGATCACGAGTTCAATCAACGTCCAGCCGCGTTCGGCCAGCCTCTCACTGCGATCCATTGCTGACTTCATTTAGCGATCTGCAGACGAAGCGGAACGGCGAATTGCGGCAGGATCCGTCGTCCATCGATGGCGATCGCTTGTGCGCGTTCGCTGTCGAATCCGACTTCGGTCGTGCCGACGTTCAGCGCTTCGAGTTCAACATAGACGAGCGCGCCTGTGCCGCTCATGCTTCCACCGATCTCCGGCGCGAGCGAGAGCAAGAGCAATCCTGATGGATCGACCGAGTGAGTGACGTGCGATTTGTGACCGGCGAGCATCTCGCCCGGCGCGACCGCACGCACGGCGATAAAGCGCGGATCGAAGCGCAAGGCTGCGACGGCGAAACCAAGCGGCGCGCGCGTCTTCAACGTAAGCGCAATGCGTCGGCGCTCGCCCGGACGCAGGTCCGCCGATCCAGGGGAAGATAGCACCAGTTCGACTTCAGCCGACGTCGCTGCATTGGATGTCACTATTGCGTTGACGGCGCGCGGCGCGTTGTCAGCGCGGGCAACTGCTGGGGTTGCCGCTGGAGAGGAAGTCGTCGGCCCACCAAGCAAGACCTTCGGGGCCGGAATGAACTGCGGCGGCTCATCATTGATCGGCACGAGCGCCGCGCCGCGCGCCGTTTGCGGCGAAGTCGAAGCCGCGGCTACCGTCGTCGCGCCGTTTTGGCGCGTGCGCGCTGCGGCCAACTCTTCGCGCTCGATCTCTTGAATCAAAGAGGCGAGCGATTCCGATACGGGAGCCATCTGCGTCCCGCTTGGGCGCAGCTCTTCATCGCGCGGAGTGACTTGCGGTGCGCGCAGCACGCGCGGCGTCACTGCGATCACGATGTCCGTCTGGACGTTATCGCGGCGCGGCGCGGTGAAGAAACGACCGAGCACTGGGATCAAGCCGAGCAGCGGCAACCCTTGCCGTCCGTTAGATTGACGGTCCTGCGCGATGCTGGCGAGCATCATGGTGCGGTTGTTTTGGATGCGCGCCGTCCCTTTGATCGTCCGCTCGGTGAAGGTCGGCGTCAGCGTCCCCGGATTGAGCACGTCCTTAGACTCGATGGTCATCTTCACTTGCACGTCCATGTTCGGGAAGACTTGCGGCGTGAACTTGAGCGTTAGACCGGTCGCCTCGAAATTGATCACTGGATATCCGCCGGGGAAGACGCCGGGATTGAAGAACCCCCCCGGCTGTTGCGATTGGTTGGGCGTTGGCGTGCCGTAATAGTAAGGGATCTGCGCTGTTTGCACGGGGACGCGCTGCCCAATTCTCGTTTCGGATTCCTCGCCATCGAAAGCATGCACTTGCGTCGAAGCGAGCAGTCGCGTGTGGTCTTTGCGCTGCAGGGCGGCGATTGTTGAAGCTGGGACGACCAGCGCTGCGCCGAGCGCGGTTGGAACGTTGTTGAGACTTTGCGTGACCACCTCGCGGCTCCCGCCGACGACCGTCAAGCCGCGTTGGATGCCGCCGAGATTGACCAGCGTCGCATCGGTCCCAAGTTGATTGCCGAGCTGCAACAGGTCCGAACGCGACACCTCATAGATGTTCACATCCATGACCACTTCGGCGCGATCTTTGTCAATGCTCTCGATGATCTGGCTGATCAAGCGGACGTTCTCAGGCGTGTCGCGCACCGTGAGGCTGTTGGTCGATTGGCTCGGCGCGATAGCCATCACGGGACGACCCGGTTGTGGCGGCAAAGAGGCTTGAATCACCGTGCGCGCGTCTTCCGGTTTGATGTTGCGCAAGTAGAAGGTGCGAACCACTAGCTGTTGATACTGGCCGCGTTTGTTCTGGTCGGCGACGAGAATCGTTCGGCGGTCGAGCTTCTGAAAGAAAAGGCCGTGCGAAAGGAAGATGTAATCGAGCGCTTGCGCCGCCGTCACGTCACGAAGGTTGATGTTGATCGTGCGCCGTTGGTTTTGCAGGTCGCGGTCGAAGACGACGTTCAAGTTCAACTGTTCAGCGAGGCTACGGATAAGCTCCAGCATGTCGCCGTTGAAGTTGATGACCCGCAACTGTTCGGAGCGGAGCGGGACGCCCGGCTCCGACGATTGAATGCGTCCCGTGCCGTTGGCTCCTTGCTGGTACGAAGTGGGCGCAACCGACGCCTCGTTCTGTTTGGGTTCCATGCCGGTCTTTTCGCGTTGCAGGCGAAGCATGCGGTCCATCTCGGATTTCGCCAATTCGTTGGCCGGGTCGTAACCGTAGGCTTGGCGGAAGGCGTTGTACGCGCCGACGTAGTCGCCCCGCTCGGCCAACGCGCGCCCACGCTGCATGAAGACCTGCGAGGCGTTGAAGAGCGCGCGCCGGTAATGCAACTGGTACTCGACGTTGGATGGGTCGGCAGCGACGGCCAAAGCGAACTCTTGCGCCGCCTGCTCCCACTGCTGCGCCGCTTCATATTGCAGGCCGCGTTTGTAATTCTTCTCCCCCTTTTTGGCGAGCGCCGTCATGGGCGCAAAGAGCAAGCAAAAGGCGATGAGCAACACGAAGATCGAGCGAGCATTGGTTCTCATCTTCTCTTTCTCCTTCCGCACAGGCTTTCCGCCTCTCTGGTCGAAGTCGATCGAACTAAGGAAAGGGGCGTTCAGCGCCCGTTGACATCTTCGACGAAGGTCACGCGATTGATCTCGTGCAACGTCGAGATGCCGGCGAAGACCTTCTGCAACGCCGACTCGCGCAGACTGCGCAGCCCTTCCGCTTCAGCAGCGCGGCGCACTTCGGAACCAGGCCGCCGCGCGATGATCATTTCGCGGATATTATCCGACAGGTCGAGCAGTTCGTGAATGGCGGTGCGCCCGCGATAACCCGTGTGGTTGCAGGCATCGCACCCGACGCTCCTGTAGAAGATGCGGTCGCGATGCTCTTCCGGACGCAGACCCGATTCGAGCAGCTCTTCATCTGTCGGATGGTAGGGCCGCTTGCAAATCGTGCATAGCACGCGGATCAGCCTCTGGGCCAGCACGCAGTTCAAACAGGAGACGAAGTTGTATGGTTCGACGCCCATATTCAAGAAACGTCCGATCACGTCGATGACGTTGTTGGCGTGCACGGTGGTGAAGACCAAGTGGCCGGTGAGCGCCGACTGAATGGCGATCTGCGCCGTTTCGGGGTCGCGGATCTCCCCGACCATGATCTTGTCCGGGTCATGACGCAAGATCGAACGCAGTCCGCGGGCAAAGGTCAATCCCTTCTTTTCATTGACGGGGATCTGTGTGATGCCTTGAAGCTGATATTCAACCGGATCCTCGATGGTGATGATCTTGTCCTCTTCGTTTTTGATCTCGTTGAGCGCGGCGTAGAGCGTCGTTGTTTTGCCTGATCCGGTCGGCCCCGTCACCAGCACCATGCCGTAAGGCTCGGCGATGTAGCGGCGGAACTTGCGCAGGTCATCTTCGGCGAACCCGACCACATCGAGCGTCAGGTGACGAAACGCTTCGTTGATCTGCTCTTTGTCGAGGATACGGATCACAGCGTCTTCGCCGTGAATGGTCGGCATGATCGAGACGCGGAAATCGACGTTGCGCCCTTTGTAGCGCGCGCGAAACCGTCCGTCTTGCGGAATGCGCCGCTCAGCGATGTCGAGTTCCGACATCACCTTGATGCGCGAGATCAAAGTTTGATGATAAGCGAGATCGATCGGATCGAGTTTCGGATAGAGCGCGCCATCGATGCGATACTTGACCTGCACGCCGTAATCGCGCGTCTCGATGTGAATATCCGAAGCGCGCGATTCGAGCGCGTTGAAGATGATCGTATCGACCAGCTTGATGATGGGCGACATCTCGGAATCGGTCGCCAGCCGGTCAAGATCGAGCACCTCTTCGCCCTGTTCGGTCTCGCGCACGAGCGAGATGCGAAAGCCTGAGGCCGCTTCCTGCAAGACGCGCTGCGTCGCATCGCCTTTGCGCAACACAGCATCGATGGCGCCCGCCGTGGCGACAGATAGCTCCAAGCGTTCGCGCAGCGCCGTGGCCAATTCGTCCAAGCGTTCGAGATCGGTCGGATCAGCGACGGCCACGTGAAGTTTGCCGTTGGTGCGACGCAATGGAACGAACTGGTAACGCACCATCAAGTCGACCGGCATTTCGGCGAGCAACGAAAAATCGATGGGCGATTCGCCCGTGGGCGGCAAAAGGTCGACGTAAGGCAAGCGGTAACGACGCGCGATCCGTTTCGCTTCTTGCACTTCGGGCGGATCTTCCGGTTGCAAGAGCATCTCTTGCGCAGCGCTTCCGTTTTCTGCCGAAGCGACCATCTCGTTTGTTTCTTCCGCCGGCTTGTTCATCGCTCAAAAGATCTCAAGATGTGTTTCTGGTTTCGCTCTGTTCCCAGCTTGCCCGTGCGCAAAGGGCGTTGGAAATCAGCGTCCGGCAGCGGTCGAAATGGATTGAATGATCGGGAGATAGATGGCGAGCAGGATCGTCGCAATCACGCCACCCATGACCAGAAGGATGGCAGGTTCGAGCGTGCTCGTCAACTGCTCCAACCGCACTTCTGCCTCGGCATCGTAGAAGTTGGCGACCTCTTCTAGCATCTCGCGCAAACTCCCAGACCGCTCGCCAATGCCGATCATATCGAGCGCCAGTGTCGGCACCCAACCCGCCGCCTCTAAACTTTCCGTGAACGATCTTCCTTCACGGATCATGGGCAGCGTCGCAGCGCTTCGTCGGCGGAGTTCGCGATTGGTGATCGCTTCGGCAGCGATCTCCCATGATTCGACGAGCGTGATGCCGCCAGCCAGAAGCGTCGCCAAGCTGCGCGCCGCTTGCGCGATGGCCAGTTGGCGTAGCAACGTCCCAAGCAGCGGCACGCGCAGCGCGAAAGCGTCAACTCGCAGCCTGCCTGCTGGCGTGCGCGCCCAGTAGTAGAGGGCCACCGCTGCCGCGATGATGGTCGGCCCCAGCCACCAGACGTTGGCTGCCAGCCACGTCGAGAGACCAACGACGACGAGCGTCACCATGGGAAGCTGCGCATTGAAACCGGCGAAAAGGTCGGACATGCGCGGGACGACGTAGATCGTCAAAAAGGTGACCATCGCTGCCGAAGCCACCAGCAGCAGCACCGGATAGGCGAGCGCGGCGCGCACGCGCCGCCGCAATTCGACGCCGCGGCGCAGGTAGTTGGCGTAGCGGGCGAGCACTTCATCGAGCGCGCCGCTACGTTCGCCAGCCAGAATCGACGCCGTGTAGATGCGCGGGAAGATAGGCCCTTGCGCGGCAAAGGCTGCCGAAAGTGCGTCGCCATTGCGAATTCGCTCTTCGACGCTGCCGAGCACGGCGCGCAAACGCGCGTTGGTCGCCCGCCGCCGCAGCATCGAGATCGCTTGCAAAATGGGGATGCCAGCGCGCACGAGCGCGGCCAATTGCTGATTGAAAAGCAGGAAATCGCCGGCGCGGACACGCGCGCGTATGCCGACACGCCCGCCGCGCGTGATGGCGGCAACGCCCGCTGTTTTGGGCGGCGTCACGGAGAAGACGCGATACCCTTGGCTCTCAAAACGCGCGCGCGCTTCTTGCGCGCCCGGCGCTTCCACCGTGCGCGTGATCACTTCGCCCGAAGGCGTCCCCACCCGGCAAATGAACTCGGCCATAAAAAGCGTCCTCGCCGAACGCCAAACGAAAAGTATAGCACGCGGAGCGTGCATCTCGCCCTAACGAAAATTCACGCTGAAATGAGCGTCGGCGAGTTGGCGCGTCTCTCGCCCGGACAAGAACTTACACGCTCACGCCGCCCACAAGGTTGCAAACTTCTGCCGCATGCGTTCAAGCGCTCAGGCGCAAACCTCAAAAAAGGGGGATCCGTCGGTTGCAACCCCTGGCGCGCGCACATCCCCCCTTCCGCCGTTCCGCCTCGACGAGAGCTTGTCGCGTCACGAGCCGTTGTCAAAGCGCGCCGTCGTCGAAGGCCCGTTGCCTCACCGCTCAAACGACTGCGTTCGTTTATCCGAAGAATCTACGGCGCTGGCGCGTCGAGCGGTTTGCACCGGCTCGGCGATTCGTCCGCGATTTCATGCGGTTTTCGGCATGACAAACGGCAGCGGCCGAAAGGGATGGCCAAACAAAAACGATAGATGATCGTCGCTTTTTCGAAAAACTCCCTTCTTGCGAAGGCACAAAAGCTATCCTACAATTGACGGCGTAGGTGGCGACTGGCGCGCTCGAAAAAACGCGTCTCCCCAAGACCGTTGCGAAGCGATCTGAAGCGATCTAACGAGGCGTTCGGCTTATCCGACAGGCGGGAGCGCGAACCCGAAGACCAGCAGGAGGGGGTAACCCAAGATGCGGCGCCACGACCGACGGAGATTTTTCATCGCGCTCGTCTCTTGTTTGACGTTTTTCGCTACGGCCATCAACGCGCAGCAGAGTTTCGCTCAGGATCTTTCAACTCCACGCCGACTCCCGATCCCGAACGAAGATCAACCCGTGATCATCAACACCGATCTCGTCACGCTCACCGTCACCGTGACCGACACCTACGGACGGTACGTGACCGGGTTGGACAAAAAACATTTCACCGTCTTCGATGAAAAAGAACCGCAAGATATCGTTTTTTTCAGCGACGATGATGCGCCGGCGAGCGTCGGCGTGATCTTCGACGTTTCCGGCTCGATGAGCGGCGACAAGATCCAACGCGCGCGGCAAGCACTGGCGCGTTTCATCGAGACGAGTCACGAACGGGACGAATATTTTCTCATCGGCTTTAATTCGCGGGCGCAGCTTTTGCTGGATCGCACGCGCGATAGCAACGCCGTGCTCAGCAAGCTGACGTTCGTCGAAACCAAAGGGTACACGGCGCTCTATGACGCTTGCTATCTCGGCGTAGAGAAGCTGGCGCGCAGCACCTATCCGAAACGCGCTATCTTGTTGATCAGCGACGGTCAAGACAACAACTCGCGCTACACTTTCAACGAGCTGCGTCGATTGCTCAAAGAATCGGACGTGATCATCTACGCCATCGGGATCATGGGCAGCAATGATGCGGGCAGTTCTTTGGGAATGCAGGGGCAGGCCATTCTCGACGAACTCGCTTCGGTTTCTGGCGGACGCGCCTTCTTCCCGCAAACGACCGCCGAGATGAACGAGATCTTCGAGCGCATCGCGCTCGAGTTGCGCCACCAGTATTCGATCGGCTATCGCCCGAAAGATTTTGTGCCCGACGGGCGCTGGCGACGCATCAAAGTCAAGGTCAACCCGCCGCGCGGTCTGCCGCGGTTGTACGTCCGTAGCCGCGAGGGTTATTATGCCATCGTCAAGCCTCGTTGACCTTGGTTGGCAACGGCGCGGCTTGCAAATTCATCAACAAGAGGTGCGCGCCGGGTCTTGCTAGGCCCGTTTTGCCCCAGCCGCGCGAAGCGCACACGCAAGCGGCATCACAGGCGCCACGCTCTCCTCCTTCGACGAGGTGCTGAAGCGGGGCGCTTGTCATTCGGAGGCATTTGGAGGGAGTCGGGCAGAGATGAGACATCAAGCCACAGCGCGTTTCGAGCGCGCTTTGTTCGCCGCCCTTTGGGTTGTGTTGCTCGCTTCTTCGCTCTCGGTCGGACAAGCTTCCGATGGCCGCCCGCGGCGCGTACAGCAGAGCACGCCGCCGCAATCTTCCGGCGCGTCGCCGCAACGCCCGACTTCGCCGCCGCTCGTCATCGTTGACCAAGAGCCGCCCCCGCTCAAACCGAAGGAGCCTGCGCCTCCGCCCGGACAAGAGATCAATCCGGATGAGACGATCCGCATCAGCACGGCTGAAGTCAAACTGAGCGTTCGCGTCATCGATCGAAACAACCGCCCAATTCCGAATCTGCGTCCCGAAGACTTTCGCGTCTATGAAGATGGCGTGGAACAGAAGATCACCTACTTCTCCAAAGAAGAGGTTCCGATCAGCTACGGTTTGGTGGTGGATAACTCCGGTTCAATGCGTTACCTGCTCGACAAGGTGATCGAATCGGCGCGCATCATCATCAACAGCAATAAACCCGGCGACGAAACTTTCCTCGTGCGCTTCATCAGCAGCGACAAGATCGAAACGTTGCTCGATTTCACCTCCGATAAACAGGCGCTGTTGGATGCGCTCGATAACCTTTACATCGAGGCTGGACAAACGGCCGTGATCGATGCCGTCTATCTCGCTTCCGAACGAGTCTCAGAGTACAAGCGCGGCGACGACGACGACCGCCGCCGACGCGCCCTGATTCTGATCACCGACGGCGAAGATCGATCGAGCTTCTACAACCAGAATCAACTTTTCCGCCAACTGCGCGAATCGAACGTGCAGATCTACGTCATCGGCTTCGTGGACGAACTGGATCGAGAGGGCGGCTTCATTCGCAAAAGCCCGCGCGACAGGGCGGTCAACCTCATTAACCGTTTAGCCAACGAAACGGGCGGACGCGCCTTCTTCCCGAAGTCGATCAACGAACTGCCGCAGATCGCCGAAGAGATCACGCGCGACCTGCGCACGCAGTACGTCATTGGTTATAGCCCGACCAACAAAGCGCGCGATGGCTCGTTCCGCAACGTGCGCGTTTCGGTCGCCAACGGGCCGGGCGGTGAAAAACGCATCGCTGTCACGCGCCCGGGCTATTATGCGCCGAGCGACCAAGGGCCGAACGGCAATCCAACGCCACGCCGTCCTATGGCCAATGGAGTGCGTAAGCCGCCCAAGTAAGGGCGTGCGCCACTTGGTTAAAGCGCCCCGCCATCGCTCGCCACTTTTGATCTCACTGAGTGCCAGCGTCTCTATGTCGCATTCGATTGTCGTGCTGAAAGAGACTTGTAAACCTTTCTCCGTTCGACGTAATGCTTGGCTGGCCCTCATGTCGGCTGGGCTTTTTTCATCGCGCGAACTGAGCCGCTGATCTTTTTGCGCGTCGTCTCGCCCGTGTGCAAGACGGGGATGCTGCGATCTACCTCCGCATGCGGACGTGGAATGACGTGCGTGGCGACCACTTCGCCGACTTTGCGTCCGGCGGCGGCCCCTGCTTCCACAGCGGCACGCACAGCCGCGACCTCGCCGCGTACAATCGCCGTCACGAGTCCAGCATCGATCTTTTCGTAACCCACCAGCCGCACGTTAGCAGCTTTAACCGCCGCATCAGCCGCTTCGATCATGGCCACAAGGCCGCGACATTCGATCATCCCAAGGGCTTCCATAACGACCTCTCACGCATGATCATAGCACGAAGCTGCGTCTTCAGGCGTCCGATGGCGCAAAGTCACTACGAGCGGGCAGTCGTCATCGGAGCGTTTTTTGCCATTTGGAAAGCGGCCTTCAAACCGGTTATATGGACCCCTTCTCCTCTCGCTCTCAAGGCAGTGTTCAAAGCGCTCGGTTATCGGCCTAGTTACGCAAACTGTGAATGGGCGCTGGAATATGGCCGCCGCGGCGTATGAAGTCGGCGCTCGACAGTTCGCTGACCGGCATGATGGGAGCGCGGCCCAAAAGCCCCCCGAACTCGACCCACTCGCCGACCTCTTTACCGGGCACAGGGATGATGCGCACAGCAGTGGTCTTGTTGTTGAAGACGCCGATCGCCATCTCGTCGGCGATGATGGCCGCGATGGTCTCCGTGGGAGTGGAGCCGGGGACGGCGACCATGTCCAATCCGACGGAACAGACGCTGGTCCACGCTTCGAGTTTGGCGAGCGATAAAGCGCCCGTGCGCGCCGCTTCGATCATGCCGGCATCTTCCGACACGGGGATGAAAGCGCCGCTCATGCCGCCCACGGAACTACTGGCCATGGCGCCGCCCTTTTTGACGGCATCGGTCAGCAGCGCGAGCGCTGCCGTGGTCCCGTGTGCGCCAGCGCGCTCGAAGCCGAAAGCTTCGATGATCTCGGCAATGGAATCGCCGGGCGCGGGCGTCGGCGCCAGACTCAGATCAACGATGCCGAATTCAATTCCGAGTCGGCGCGCTACTTCGCGGCCAACCAACTCGCCGGCGCGCGTCAACTTGAAGCTGAGCTTCTTCACTAGCTCGGCCATGTGGTGCAAGGGCAGGTCGCGTGGCGCGTGGCGCAGCGCGTGGTTAACCACGCCCGGACCGGAGACGCCGACGTTGATCACCGCTTCGGGCTCTCCGAGGCCGTGAAAGGCTCCAGCCATGAACGGGTTGTCTTCCACAGCGTTGGCGAAACAGACGAACTTCGCGCACGCGATCCCGCCGCGGTCGCGCGTCCTTTCCGCCGCCTCTTTGATCAACTCGCCGACGCGCCGCACCGCATCCATGTTGATCCCCGCGCGCGTGGTGGCGACGTTGACCGACGAGCAGAGGCGTTCAGTGGAAGCGAGCGCTTCGGGAAGGGCGGCGAGAAATTCGCGTTCCGCTGCGGTCCACCCTTTATGGACCAGCGCCGAATAGCCGCCGACGAAATCGACGCCGATTTCGCCAGCTAGCTCATCCAGCGCCCGTGCCAGACACAAGTAATCGCCGCGATTGCCGCCCATAAGAAGCGACACGGGCGTAACGGCGAGACGACGGTTAGCGACCGGCACGCCGAACTCTTCGCTCACTTCGTCCACCGTCTGGACCAGTCTCGCGCCCAGGCGACGGATCTTGCGGCGCAGGCGTTCGGCGACCTCGTTGGCCGAACTCGCCACGCAGTCCTGTAAACTCACTCCCAACGTCACCGTGCGAATGTCCATGTGCTCCATCTCGACCATGCGCACGGTTTGGAGTATCTCTGCTTGCGTGTATTCCATGGCAAATCTTCAGGCGAAAACCTTGCTGAGCAGCAGCAGCACGAGAAAGAGCAAGAAGAAGAAGAGCGCGATGACGGTGAAACGAAGGCCCGGATCGTCCGTGGTCTCTTCGAGCAGATCGAGCGCTCTTTCGCGCGCTGACGTCGGTTCCTCTTCAACGAAAAGCGTGCGGGACGCGCTCGCTGCCTGCGACGAAACGTTGCGGGCGCGCTCGGTTGTGCGTTTGGATGCGGCGCGCGCTTGTATGGCTTGTCCGCACTGCGGACAGAAATTGGCCTCGCCGCGCACAGTCGCGCCGCAAGTCAGACACCGACGGGAGATCACCGGGCGAGACATAGCGACACGAAGGTTGAACCAAACTGCAGCGTGCGCTCGACCGTTGAATCAGCGCGCTGCTCGAGACCTCGAAACACGTCTTCAGGCGAACGATGATCTCGGAAGACGCACCGAGCGTCACACACGGTGCATCGCATTGAAGATATCCTCGCGTTGCGCATAAATGCGCACGCCCAATCGTTCGCCCTCTTGCCGAAAGCGGTCGCGAAGCTGCTGCACCGAGTAGCGCGAACGCGCTGCATCGGCGATGAGCACCATGGCGAACTTGCCTTGTACCACCGTTTGGTTGATGTCGATGATGCTGCACTCGGCTTCCGCCAAGATCTGGGCTACTGCGGCGACGATGCCGGGCCGATCGACGCCGAAGACCGAGATGACCAATCGGTCGGAAGAGCTTGGCGCCGCTAGCGGCGCTGCCTCGCGCGGCTCGTTGCCAGTCTGCGGTGCGATGATGCGGTAAAGGTCGAGCACTAGCCGTTCGACCTTGTTCGCCTCAAGATTCACGCCGAGGTTCTCGTAAACGGCGCGCGTGATACGGTAGATGAGTTCTTGATCGGCCATGTGTTAGTCCGGTTGCTTCAACGTCGCCCATCATGCGCGGCGCGGCGCAGTTCATCTGACGCACGCTCGAGCTCTTCCGAAGCGGTCGCGTCTATATCCACGCGGTCGACGATGCCGATCACCGCCGCCTCGATGGCCATCTCCTGATTGCCGATGGCCGAGCGAGCCGCCTTGCCGAAAGCGCACATGACGACCTCGCCGACGCCCGCGCCGAGCCGGTCGGCGACGACCACGAGATTGCGCGTCGGTTCTTTGTCGAGATCGAGCGGATGGACCAGCAAAAAGCGCAACCCCTCGAGATCGGGGCTTTTTTTGGTGGCCCACACCGTGCCGATGACTTTGCCTAGAAACATACGTGGCTCAGCGCTGTTCGCGCCCCACCGTGCTTTGCGCTTTTGACCAGCGCGCTCCTTTTTCCGCGCATCGTTGCAAGCTCGTTCGGCGACGATGCTTCGCGTTGGTTGTCGGCTGCGAGCTTCGACGAGGTTGAAGTCGGTTGCAAAGCCTCCCTTCGCTTCAGGTCGTCGAAACAGTTGCCGCTTCAAATTTTGGCGAACACTTCAGCCGCTTCGCCCATGTCGCGCGCTGCCGGCGTGATGATGGTGCGTGCGTTAACGTATATCTTCTCGCCCCGTTCAATGGCGCGGCGCACGTCCTCTTCGCAAACGAATTCGACGGCGCGTCGCGTGCCGTTGGATGCTGCGCCCGATGCGTCGCTCGGCGCGGTTTGCGCCTCGCCACCGTTGCGCGGCGGCGCGACTGACGCAGGCGGTTCCGTCTTCAGCTGCTCGGTTGTGGTTGTGACTTCGTCCGTCGAGCGCTCGACGCGACGGCGGGCGAGAAATCTATCAACGATGGCGGCGATCTGTTCGCGGTCAAGCGTAGTTGCTGGACCGGCGGGCGCCGTTTGCCCCTCGGCAGATACCGGCACGACGCGCGCGCTGCCCACAGGCCGAATGCCGAAAGCGATCCGTTTGATATCCATCAAATGGAGCGGCGAGATGTTGTCGGAAGTGACGTTGCCGCCCCACGAACCGCACCCCAAGGTCATTGATGGCGGCAGCGCCGTTGAGAATCCGATCGCGCCATGCGTGGTCGGCGAGTTGACGATGATGCGCGAAGCGGGCATCTCCATGCCGAAACGCTTGGCCGTTTCGCGCGAGCGCGTGTGGATGCCAACCGTATGGCCCATGCCGCCGAAACTGAGTATCTCATAGCAGAGTTGCGCTCCGCGTTCCACCCCGTCAACGACGTAAAAGGCGAGAATGGGCGAGAGCTTCTCCATCGAAAGCGGGTAATCGCGCCCGACGCCGCCCACCTCGGCGACCAGACAGCGCGTTTCGGGTGGAACGCTCAGCCCAGCCATTTCGGCGATGACGCGCGCCGGTTTGCCGACGATCGCCGGGTTGAGCGTGCGCTGTGGTGTCGCCACTACGCGCGCTAATTTGTCGGCTTCGTCCGCGGTCAAAAAGTGCGCCCCCTGAAGCGCGAGTTGCTCGCGCACTTCGCGCGCGACGGGCGCATCAGCGACCACCGCTTGCTCAGACGAGCAGATCGTGCCGTTGTCGAAACACTTGCCCGTCAAAATGTTCTGCACGGCGGTCGGCACATCCGCCGTGCGATCGACGAACACGGGAACGTTGCCCGGCCCAACGCCAAAGGCCGGCTTGCCCGAGGAGTAAGCGGCGCGCACCAATCCGATGCCGCCCGTCGCCAAGATGAGCGCCGTCAGCTTGTGCTTCATCAAGGCTTCAGTGCCCTCGATGGTCGCCGTCGTCATGCAACCGATGGCTTCGGGCGGCAAGCCTTCTTTGACAGCGGCCTCGCGCACGATGCGTACTGTTTCGTTGATGCAGTTGACGGCGGAAGGATGGGGCGATAGGACGACGGCGTTGCGCGACTTGATGGCGATCAGACACTTGAAGATGGCCGTCGAGGTCGGATTGGTCGAGGGGATGATGGCCGCGATGACGCCGCGCGGGCTAGCGACTTCGATGATCGCGTCGGTTTCGCGAATGACGCCCACCGTGCGCATATTGCGAAAGTAGTTCCAAACGTCTTCAGCGGCGAAGCGGTTCTTCTCACGCTTGTCGGCAGGAATGCCGTAACCCGTTTCGGCGCTCGCCATCTCGCCCAGCCGTGCTGCCTCACGTAAAGCGGCGCGCGCCATGGCTTCGCAAATGCGATCGATGGTCGCCTGATCGAAACTGGCGACGCGCTTTTGCGCTTGATGAGCCGCCTCCACCAGATCGCGTGCTTCTTGAACGGATTTTAGATCTTTGTGAACCGACATGACGCGCCTCCGTTTCTGCCGGATCGTGACGAGAACGGCCACTGGACGTTTTCGCGCGGCGTCGAGTCGCCGGTCAGCCGACCTTCTCTCGTCCCAGCGTTCGAGACAATCCCTTTGTCGATCTTTGCGCGCAGGTCAGCCGCCCTTCGGGGATTGTTTAACGGACCGTTCGCCGCTGGATGGGCTTGGGCGCCCAACCCTCCTCGCGCGGTTACCGATCACCGCGATCAACGCCGAGGCGGAACTGCGTGCGCTTGGTCATCCGGCCCCTTATTTGTTCCGCTCTTTGTTGTTCTCGCGCGTGCCGGATTGGAGCGAGCGGCCCGTTTCGCCCTCGGTCAACTGCGCTTGTCCGCCGCCTTGCAACGCGCGTTCATCCGGGCTGTAGCCGACGCGCCCGTTGCGCGGCAAGATTCGCTCCACCTCGACGTGTGGACGCGGAATGACGTGAACGCTGACCAATTCGCCCACGCGCCGCGCCGCTGCCGCGCCGGCATCGGTGGCCGCTTTGACTGCGCCGACGTCGCCGCGCACGAAGACCGTCACGTAACCGGCGCCGATGTACTCTTTGCCGATCAGTTGAACGTTGGCCGCTTTGACCATCGCGTCGGCGGCTTCCACGGCCCCGACGAACCCTTTGGTCTCCACCATGCCGAGTGCTTCGAGAGGCATCTTCTCGCGTCTCCTATTACGTTTTAGAAGTTAAAATCTTGCTCTCCGGTGCCAAGCCAAACGTAGCACCGTCGCGCGGCGGAAATCAAGCGGCGATAGCGCCGTTCATCACAGTTTGCGATTGACAGACAAATGGTTGGAGCGCTATAGTCGCTCACGAACATGGTAGGGTCAAGGCGCCGACCGAAGCAGGTGATCAAGGCGCCGTAAAGATCATCACAAACACCTTAAGTGGCACGTGACCCTGAACCTTTCCGAAGACCATCCCGCCGAGGAGAAGCCGCGAGCTGGAGACGCGACGCTTGGCGAGAGGTTGCGACGCGCACGCGAGGCGCGAGGCTTGACCTTGCACGACATCTCGAACGAGACGCGCATCTCGGTCTGTAATCTCGAAGCGATCGAGAAGAACGATTTCAAGAAGTTGCCCGGTGGCATCTTCAATCGCAGCTTTGTACGCGCTTATGCGCGCACGGTTGGATTCGACGAACAGGAAGCAGTTGAACTCTACCTGCGCGCTGCGCGCGAGCAAGGCATTCCGCTTGACGACGTTCCTCCGCTGCGCGCTTCGACCGTTTACACTGATGGTCAGGCCTCTTCTTCATCGTGGCCGACGATCGCCTTGAGCATCATTGTCCTAGCGATCCTTTCGCTAGGCATCTACGCGGCGCTGCACTGGTATCAACGGCGCACGGCGACCGATACTGCGTCCGTAGCCTCACCTACGCCGACGCCCGTGGCCTCGCCTGCAGGCCAAGTCGGTCCGTCTTCGACGGCGGCTTTTCGCGTCGAGATACGTGCCGGAAACGAACAGGTCTGGATCCGCGTTCGAGCCGATGAGGGCGAGGCGGCGGAAGCCATTTTACGTCCGAACGAAAGCAAGGAGTTTCAGCCGACACGTCGCTTGCAGATAGAGTTTTCGCGCAGCAAGATCGGCGCGCTCGAAGTCTTGGTCAACGGACGCCCGACTCAAATTCAGCCTACAGTTGAAAACGGTCTCGCGCAGCTTGTGATCTCACGTCCCGACTCTTCGCCGTGAAAAAGGGCGCGTTGCGCTTCGTCCCCGTCGAAATCAGGTCAGCGCGACTCTTGCTTTTGCCTTGAGTTGTTGATACCTTCTGCTGTTTAAATTAAATCACCGAAAAACTGGCCTCAAAGGAAAGGGATGTTAACTTCCGATCTGAGCGAAGGGTTGACTTTCGATGACGTGCTGCTCGTTCCGGCGCGTTCCGATGTGCTGCCAACCGAAGTTGACACGTCCACGCGCTTGACGCGCACGATCCGTTTGCAGATTCCGCTCTGTTCGGCGGCGATGGATACGGTGACGGAAAGCCGTTTGGCCATCGCCATCGCGCAGCAAGGCGGCATCGGCGTCATTCATCGGAACTTGGCGATCGAACGACAGGCCGAAGAAGTGGACCGCGTCAAGCGTTCCGAATCGGGCATGATCGTTGATCCGGTAACGATCAGACCGGACCGGCCCGTGCGCGAAGCGCTGGCCGTCATGGAGCGATACAAGATCAGCGGCGTGCCCGTTGTGGACGAGGAAGGGTACTTGGTCGGCATCATCACCAACCGCGACCTGAGATTTGAGACGCGGCTCGACATTCCGGTGGCGGAAGCGATGACGCCGCAGCCTCTGATCACCGTTCCGGTTGGGACCACGCTCGAACAAGCCAAAGCCGTTCTACAGAAACATCGCATCGAGAAATTGCCCGTGGTTGATGAGCACCGCAAGCTCAAGGGGCTGATCACGGTCAAGGATATTCAAAAGGCGATCAAGTATCCGAATGCGGCCAAAGACGAGCTGGGCCGGTTGCGCGTGGCTGCCGCCATCGGCGTGACGGGCGATTTTAAAGAGCGAGCCGATGAACTGGTCCGTGCGCGCGTTGATTGCTTAGTGATCGACACCGCGCACGGCCATTCGACGCGCGTCATCGAAGCCGTGCGCGAGATCAAACGCCGTCACCCAGAAGTGTCGCTCGTCGCTGGCAACGTCGCGACCGCCGAAGCGACGCGCGAGCTGATCGAAGCTGGCGTCGATGCCGTCAAGGTTGGGGTCGGCCCTGGAAGTATATGCACGACCCGAGTCGTCACCGGCGCTGGCGTTCCGCAACTAACGGCGATTCATGACTGCGCCACAGCGGCGCGTGGCACGGGGGTGCCGATCATCGCCGATGGCGGCATTAAATTCTCCGGCGACATCGCCAAGGCGATCGCTGCCGGCGCTGATGTGGTCATGATCGGCTCTTTGTTTGCTGGCACAGAAGAAGCGCCGGGCGAGCTGATCCTCTATCAAGGAAGAACCTTCAAGGCTTATCGCGGCATGGGCAGTTTGGGCGCGATGAGCGCTGGAACTTCGCGCGATCGTTACGGTCAGGAAGGCGCGGAGACCGAAGCCAAGCTGGTGCCGGAAGGGATTGAAGGGCGCGTGCCTTACAAGGGCACGTTGGCCGACATGGTGACGCAGCTCGTCGGCGGGTTGCGCGCCGGCATGGGCTACACCGGCTGCCGGACGATTCAGGAGCTGCAAGAGAGAGCGCGTTTCGTCAAGATCAGCTCCGCCGGCCTGCGCGAATCGCACGTTCACGACGTGATCATCACGAAAGAGGCGCCGAACTACCGTTTGGAGTGAACTCATCGTTCGATTCCCGCCCGGCTCGTCGTTCCGCCACGCATGTCTGAAGTATTCATCATTGCCAATCCGTGTGCGCGGCGCGCGACGAGCGCCGGCTCGTCCAGTGTCGAAGCGCTCGCCGCGGCGCTTAGGCGGCGCGCTCGGAAAGTCGCCGTCCGCTGGACCGGCGGGCCCGGTGAAGCGACCCGTTTGACCGCCGCAGCCGTCTCCTCCGGCGCGAAAACCTTGGTTGTAGCGGGCGGCGACGGCACCGTCAACGAAGCGCTGCAATCTTTGATCGGCGCTGGCGTGCGACTCGCCATCTGGCCCATGGGCACGGCCAACGTGCTCGCGCGAACGCTCGCTTTGCCGACGGAAACGGAACGCGCTGCGGCTGCCATCGTCGAAGGACGAACCGAGAAGATCTATCCGGGCGTCGCCATCGACGAGCGGACGGGCGCGCGTCGCTACTTCTTGTTGATGGCGGGCGTCGGTCTCGATGCGTCAGTGGTCGAGCGCGTGCGCCCCGGTCTCAAAAGGCGATTCGGCGAACTGGCCTTTTGGTGGTCCGGTCTCGCTCACCTTGTCGATTGGCGTCCGACGCCGTTTCAAGTCGAGATCAATGGCGCGATCTCGACGGCGACTTTCGCCGCCATCGGGCGCGCGCCGCGCTACGGCGGCGACCTTGCGATCACGCCCGGCGCGAGGTTGAACCAGCCGGAGTTTGAAGTCTGTCTGGTCTCGTCCGAAAGCCGGTGGCGGTACTTGCAGCTGTTGTACGATGCGATGCGCCAACGCTTGCCGGAAAGCGTCGCCGATTTTCGTCTCGTGCGCGCAAGCGAAGTAAGCGCCCGCGGCGATGCTCCGGTTCAAGTCGATGGCGAACTGATCGGGCGTCTGCCGATGAGCTTCAAGGTAGTCGCTTCGCCCGTCGAAATCATCATCTCAGCGGCAGAAGCGTCGTCCGCTGTTCGGCGGTGAAGGTGCGACGAGCGGAGTTGAGGCGCCGGATGAAAGCGAACTTTCGTCGGTCGAAGCGTGCGGAATTTTTCGGGCGCTGGGCCAAAGCCCGTTTGCGCGGAAGGCGACCGAGGCGATATTTTCCCATGCGTGCAGAGTGAGTCTGAAGATGAAAACCGCAAGGCTCTACTACGACGATTCGCGCTTGCTGGAGTTCGAGGCGTGCGTTATCGAGGTGCGCGAGATGGGCGACGGCGGAAAGGCGGTCGTGTTGGATCGGACCGCCTTCTATCCGACCGGCGGGGGGCAACCGTCCGACGTCGGCACGCTCGACGACGCGCGCGTTATCGAATGCATAGACGAAGAGGATTTGGTCCTGCACGTCGTCCAAGGGGGCGACCTGCTGCCGGGCCAGCAGGTCGTCGGGCGAGTGGATCGCGCGCGCCGCTTAGAACACATGCAGCAGCACACGGCGCAGCACATCCTCTCGCAATCATTGTGGCGATTGTTCAGCGCCGAAACGCGCGGATTTCGCATCATGGACCGCTTCTCCGAGATCGATGTCGCGCTCGATCAGCCGACGAACGAGCGCATTGCGCAAGCGGTGGAGCTGGCCAACGAGATCGTTTGGCAGGATCGCCCGATCAAGATCGGCTACGTTTCATCCGACGAAGTTTCGCGTCTGGCGCTGCGTCGAGAGCCGACACGCAGCGGCACGCTGCGCATAGTCGAGATCGAAGGATTCGACGCGACGCCGTGCGGCGGCACACACGCGCGCCGAACGGGCGAAGTCGGCATCATCTTGGTTCGTTCGTGGGAGCGAGCCAAGCGCATGACGCGCGTGAGATTCGTCGCTGGCGTGCGCGCTCTGCGCGATTATGAGATCTTGAATCGCGCGGCGGAGCGCGTCGCTTTGATGTTGAGCAGCGAGCGCGAGATGATCGCTCACAGGCTCGAACGCTGGATCGAGGAGCAGCGCGAGCTGGCCAAGCGCGTTCGGGAATTGGAAGAACAGCGAGCGAAGTGGGAAGCGCACTCGCTCTGCGAGCGCGCTAGCGCGCGTGCGGATGGGGCTAGGATCGTCGCGCATCTGCTTCGCGACGAAGATGCGGAAGCGCTCAAACGTTTGGCGCTTGCTGCCGCTTCTCGCCCGCTGACGGTCGCACTGCTGGCCGTTCACGAGGGAGAGTCGGTGCGCTTAGCCTTCGCGCGTTCAGCCGATCTCAGTGAGGACATGGGCGCGTTGATGCGCCGCGCTTGCGCGCAGATCGGCGGGCGCGGCGGCGGGCGCACAGAGTTCGCGCAAGGCGGCGGAAAGTGCACGGCGGAGGAAGCGCAGAACTTACTCGAATCCCTCGCGCGAGAACTCATCGCGCAACGACCGAATTGCTGAGCGCTAATTCGATCGTCGCCGCTAGCGAAAGAAAGACTTGCTCTCGGCGGCGGGCTTTTCTCCGCAAGTTCCGTTGAAAATCGAGTTCAATCGGTTCTCAGCGCGGCGCAGATGGAAAAATTCGGCTCGCACGTGCGCCGTGCGTTAGGTAAGCGAACGGGGCAGCTTCTAGAGCGACTCGTTCGCTTGGGTTTGAAACTCTGCCGACTTCGCGCATCGGCGAAAATCGATTTGATAGCGGGGCGATTCGATTTCTCACCGCCTTCGCCCGTTGACCCTCGCGCGCCACTCTTTTTATCATCGCTTTCGTGCAAAAGGTCATCTCAGCCGAACAGATGCGTTCCATTGACAGCGCAACCACGGAGCGCTACGCGACGCCATCGTTGTTGCTAATGGAAGCCGCTGCTGCGTGCGTGGCGCGGGAAGCGTTTCGTCTGCTCACGGCAGAAGGCTCATCCCCGATCGATCTCAAGCGCAAAAAGGTTTTCATCATCTGCGGGCGCGGCAACAACGGCGGCGATGGGGCTGCTGCTGGTCGGGCCCTGTGGCGGGAGGGCGTGCGCGTACACATCGTGCTCTGCGGTCGTTTGGCAGACGCCAAAGGCGATGCGCGCATCAACTTCGAGATCGTGCGTCAACTCGCTTCGGGTGCGGAGCGCACGCTTGAGTTCACCGAGTGCGACACGCTCGCCGCATGGAACGAGGTCGCCGCACGGCTGGTCGATTGCGACCTGATCATCGATGCGCTTTTCGGCACAGGACTGAAACGTCCCGTCGAAGGCGCGCACAAAGCCGTCGTTGAGCGACTCGTGCAAGTGCGCGAAGCGCGCGAGCGCGCCGAGTCTCAACATCCGTCCATCCTCGCCGTTGATCTGCCTTCCGGTCTAGATGCCGACCGCGCGCAGCCGATCGGCCCAACGGTCGAGGCCGATGTGACCGTCTCTTTCACCGCGCCTAAGCCGGCTAACGTCTTGCCGCCCGCAGCGCGATTCAACGGACGGCTCGTCATCGCGCACATCGGTTCGCCCGTTGACTTGGTTGAAGACACGCCCTCGCAGTTATTCCTTCTCGAAGAGACAGATGCGCGAGCGTGGTTGCAGCGCACGCGCTATGCGCCCGGCTCGTACAAGAACGCGCACGGTCACGTGCTCATCATCGCTGGCTCACGACGCTTCACGGGCGCGGCGGCCTTGACCGCCAACGCTGCCATGCGCGCGGGGGCTGGACTCGTCACGCTCGCGGCGCCGCGTTCGGCGCTCGGACCAATCGCCGCGCGTTTGCTGCCCGAGGTGATCACCGTGCCAATCGCCGAGACGGAGCAGGGCACAATCGACGGCGCAGCCGCCAAAGAGATCCGCGCCCTCGTTGAACGCTCGACGGTGATCGCTATCGGGCCGGGACTCGGCGCGGAGCCGGAAACTGGCCGTCTAGTCCGCGAATTGGCATCGAGCGTTCGTTTGCCGATGGTGATCGATGCCGATGGGTTGAACGCGCTTGCGCCGTGGCCCGATGGATTGCGCGGCGAGGACAAGGCGCCGCGCATTTTGACGCCGCACCCCGGCGAGATGAAAAGGTTGATCGGCGCGAACAAGGATGAAGAGCTGACTGACCGCGTGGCGGTTGTACGCGAGTTCGCCGTCGCACACGCGCTCCACTTAGTGCTCAAAGGCGAACGGGCGCTCATCGCTTCTCCCGACGGTTCGGTCTTCATCAATCCGACGGGCAATGCAGGCTTGGGGCGCGCCGGGTCAGGTGATACTCTAACGGGCATCATCGCCGCTTTTCTCGCGCAAGAGTTCGCCGCCAAGGAGAGCACGCCGGATACCGTTGCGGCTCTGAATGCAGCTCTTTTCATCGGCGGCATGGCCGGTGATCTGGCGGCGCGGACGCGCGGCATGCGCACGATGACCGCGTCGGATGTGCGCGAACATTTGAGTCGGGCGATCGCCGCGCTTGATCCTCGCGGCGAGATGAAAGGGTGATCAAGGCCCGACCGGCAAGCGAAATCATCGCCGCACAAATGCGCCCTTGCCGCAACCCTCTCGTTCGATATCGCCGCGCGACGACGGGCGCTACGGTCAAGCGAACGCGAGCTCTGTGATGTGAGAAGCACGACGGTGAGCGGAAAGGTGATTCTGCACAACGCGCGGCGGCGCGAGTGGTGGCGCTTCGATGAGCCGGTGGAGACGTTCGAGGCGCATCATCTTGAAGACGTGCTTGCGTGTTTGCATCGCATCGAAGCGCTGGTCGAGAGGCGAAATCTTTACGCTGCTGGCTTCATCGCCTACGAAGCGGCGCCCGCTTTCGATCCGGCTCTCTGCGTGCGCGCCGCTGCGGACCCCTTTCCGCTGTTGTGGTTCGGCATCTATCGCAAGCCTGCGATCCTCGCGCGCGTCGCTTGCGCGCGACAAACGGCGCGCGTGCTGGCTTGGCAGCCATCGATCAATGAGGCGGGCTATGCGCGTGCCGTCACGCGCATCAGAGACGAAATAGCGTGCGGCAACACGTATCAAGCGAACTACACGTGGCGCTTGCGCGCGCCGTTCGACGGCGATCCATGGGAGTTGTTTGCGGCTTTGGTCGCTGCGCAGCCGGTCGATTACGCGGCCTTTGTGGATGCCGGCAGGTACGTCATCTGTTCGGCTTCGCCGGAGCTTTTCTTCGAACGCCAGGGCAATCTCGTGATCGCCAAGCCGATGAAAGGCACGGCTCCGCGCGGAAGGTTTACGGTCGAAGACTTGCATCGTGCCGAGAGGCTGCGAAGTTCCGCAAAGGATCGCGCTGAGAACGTCATGATCGTTGATATGGTGCGCAACGATCTCGGACGTGTGGCGAAGATCGGCAGCGTGCGCGTCGAGCGGTTATGGGAAGTAGAACGCTACGCCACGCTTTGGCAGATGACTTCGACGGTGGTAGCTGAAACCGAACGGTCAACGGTGAACTTGCTGGCGGCGCTCTTCCCTTGCGCGTCGGTCACGGGCGCGCCCAAAGTGAGCACGATGCGCCTGCTCGCGGAACTCGAGACAGCGCCGCGTCGCGTCTATACGGGAAGCGTCGGCTTCATCGCGCCGGGGAGACGGGCGCAATTCAACGTCGCCATTCGCACTGTGACCGTTGACCGGCAACGCAGCCAGATCGAGTACGGCACGGGTAGCGGCATCACGTGGGATTCGTCTGCGGACGAAGAGTATGCCGAATGCGTGGAAAAAGCGCGCGTTTTGCGCGGGCCGGAACCGGCTTTCTGTCTTGTCGAGACGCTGCGTTGGACGCCCATCGGAGATTACTTTCTGCTCGCGCGCCACTTGGAACGGTTGCGCGATTCGGCAGCCTACTTCGACTTCGCCTTCGATGAAGAACGCATCCGTCATGCGCTTCGCAGAGCTTCACGGGCTTTTGCCGTTCCGCAACGCGTTCGCTTGCAGCTTGCGCAGAACGGGGAGGTGAACATCGAGGCGTCGCCGCTCGTGCGTTCGCGCCGCAGCCGGATCCGTTTGCGGCTATCGCCTTTTCCTGCGGATTCGCGCGACCGCTTTCTCTTTCATAAAACGACGCGCCGCGACCAATACGAGCGCGCGCTTTCGGCCTGTTCGGATGCGGATGACGCGCTTTTGTGGAACGAGCGCGGCGAGATCACCGAAACGACCATCGGGAACATCGTCCTTCGTTTGGGTGAAGAATTGGTGACTCCACCGGTAGAATGCGGATTGTTGCCGGGGACAATGCGCGCCGAGCTTCTGGCGCGCGGGCGCGTGCGCGAGCGAAAAGTCACGCTCGATTCGCTTGGCCCGCGCACAAAACTTTATCGGATCAACTCCGTGCGTGGCTGCGAACGCGCCGTACTAATCTCAAGCTAGCTGCGACGAGTCTAAATGCGGCGCCTTATACCAAGCGCATGCGACGCGAACAGATCACGTAAAAGTCTAGTGGCGCAAGCGGCGTGCTATAATCGGCGCTGCGCTCAACAGCGCTGCTGAGCGCGCGATAAGCGGAGACGCTCGCGCTCAACGAGAAGCCGCAAAGAACTGGAGCCGGCTGACGACCCATGAAGTTGATCGCCATCGAATCGGCGCCGAGAGAGCGCGTACAAAGAGACCGGCGAGCGTGTGCATCTTTAAACCTCTCTGCCCGATTAGGTGGATGCCCTTTTCCTCTTCGACCGACGGACCGATGACGAAAGAAAACGGGATACCAACGGGAAGCTGGATTTCGCGCGAACCAGCAGAGACTGAAGCGCTCGGCGAGAGAGTTGGGCGCGCACTGCGTGGCGGCGAAGTCTTTTTGCTCGATGGACCGCTCGGCGCGGGCAAGACGCTCTTCATCAAAGGCATGGCTAATGCGCTCGGCGTTGCCGAGGAAGAGGTAAGCAGCCCTTCCTTCACGCTGGTCAACCGTTATCAGGGTCGCTTGACGTTCTATCATCTTGACCTCTATCGCTTGCCTGAAGGTGCCGTGGCAACCTTCGCCGTCGATCTCGAAGAGCTGCTGAGCGATGCTCAAGCCGTAATCGCCATTGAATGGGCTGAGCGCGTGGGCTCTTTCCCCCTGCCGCCGACGACGTGGCGCGTGCGCATCGAAGGCGATGGCGAAGAACCGCGTCGCATCACCATCGCCGGACTTGAAAACGATGTTCCCTCGAGCGGTCGGTCGTAAATGCGGCGCGTATCGTGCGCTTCTGTGCGCGGCGAAAGCCTGCGCGCTTGCCGTCGCGCTCCCGCTCGCTCTTTTCACGATCAACGCCATGGCGCAGGAAAATAGACCGCGCGTGCGCGAAGCGGGCATCATCGTCGGCATTCTTCCCACCGGGCCGCTCAACGCGATCACCGATGTCGTTGGCGTCGCCGTCGGCCACACGACCATCGTGCGAGGCGACGACGTGCGCACGGGGGTGACCGCGATCTTGCCGCATGCGGGCAACATCTTTCGCGAAAAGGTTCCAGGCGCGGTCTTCGTCGGCAACGGCTTCGGCAAACTCATCGGCTCGACGCAAGTGGACGAACTAGGCGAGATCGAAACGCCGATCATCTTGACTTCGACGCTAAGCGTGCCGCGCGTGGCCGATGCGGTGCTCGATTACATCCTCGCGCTTCCCGGCAACCAAGACGTGCAATCGGTCAACCCGCTCGTCGCTGAAACCAACGACGGCCTTTTGAACGACGTTCGCGGACGACACGTAGCGCGCGAAGACGTGCTGGCCGCCATTCGCCATGCGCGCAGTGGGCCAGTTGAAGAGGGAGCCGTCGGCGCTGGTACGGGCACCGTCGCTTTCGGATTCAAGGGAGGCATCGGCACGGCGTCGCGTCGCTTGCCGCCAGATCTCGGCGGTTACACGGTCGGCGTCCTCGTGCAGACCAATTTCGGCGGCGTGTTGACGATCAACGGCGCGCCGGTTGGACGCGAACTCGGACGCTACTACCTGCGCGATGAACTGCAGAAGTCAATGCGCCATCAGGGACGAAAAACGTCTGCCGACGAACGCGCGCCGGAGGAGGTGGCCGATGGTTCGGTGATCATCGTCATCGCCACGGACGCCCCAGTCGATGCGCGCAATCTCCGACGCATGGCCGCACGCGCGATGATGGGGCTTGCGCGCACGGGAGCGGCAGGCACCAACGGCAGCGGAGACTATGCCATCGCTTTTTCGACGGCGCCGGAGGTGCGTGTTCGACTGGACCAAGTTCGTGCTGCAAGATACTCTCCGCTGGCAACGAAGCTGCTGTCGAACGAAGCGATGTCGCCGCTCTTTTTGGCCGTTATCGAGGCGACGGAAGAGGCGATTTACAACTCCCTGTTTCGCGCCACAACGACGCGAGGACGCGGGCGAATCGTGGAGGCTTTGCCCATCGAGCGCACGCTGGAGATCCTACGCCGACACGGCGCGATCAACGCGCGATGATGGAGCGCCATGCGCTTCCAGCTCGTCGAGCCATTGTTCGACAGCGGAGCGCGATCACCGACAAAGCGCATGGAAAGCGTTTTGCGCGCTCGCAGGCTCTTGCGAGACCATGCGAAGATGCGCTAGATCGGCGAAGTGGCACAGAAACGAGAAGAATGCCCGGTGTTCTCTGCGGTCCAATGATCCCCTTCGACAGGGATCAACTTAAAGCGAGAGAACGCACACCTGGCCACAAGCGACGAGGAGACCAGTGATGTCTGATTCGACTAGCGGCCGATTTCCCGATTACGCCTCTTCGCGCCAAAGGGCGATCTACGATCGGTTCGCGCCGCGTTTCGATCGCTTCATGCAGCCGCTTGAAGAGCGTTTCTTGCGGCAACTCCGAGCGCAAGCTGTGGCGTGCCTGCCGCCGACGGGGCGCGTTCTCGAAATCGGTGCCGGAACAGGAGCGAATTTCGGCCTCTATTCGTGTGAGACGATGGTTGCGGCCAGCGAACCCAACGGCGAGATGATCGCGTTGGCGCGGCAGAAGGCGAAGGGGAAGAGGATCGCTCTCGTTCGCAGCATCGCTGAGAGGTTGCCATTTGCTGATGCGACGTTCGATGGTGCGCTGGCCACTTTGGTCTTCTGCTCCGTGCGTTCGCCGCAGCTAGCGCTCGCCGAACTCAAGCGCGTCGTCAAACGTGGAGGCCCCATCGTCATGGTCGAACACGTCCGGCCCGATGGTTGGCTTGGGCCGGTCTTCGACCTCATCAGTCTGTTGACTGTGCCCATTTTCGACGATCACTTCAATCGGCGCACCGCGCGCGAAGCGGAAAAAGCCGGATTGCGCGTGCAACGCATCGAACGGCGCGCGCGCGGCATCTTCCAACTGATCGTATGTCGGGTTTGAGCGATGGAAACGAGCCGCATCGAGATCGGTTGTCAGGGCTGGAACTACGATGACTGGATCGGGCGTCCGAGCGCGCGTTCCTTTTATCCGCAAGGGACGCGCTCATCCGAGATGCTCGATCTTTATGCGCGCGCCTTCGGCACCGTTGAAGTGGATTCGACCTTCTACGCGATCCCGGCTGAAACGACCGTTCGCAACTGGTGCGCGCGAACGCCGAACGGATTCACCTTCGCGTTGAAACTCGTGCAGCGGATCACGCACGAGCGAGAACTGGTCGGAAGCGAAGCGGAGCTGATGGAGTTTTGCGCGCGGGCGCGCGCGCTGGGCGAAAAACTGGCCGCCGTGCTCGTGCAACTCCCGCCGACCTTCGATGCCTCGCCATCGCGCGCCGCTGCGCTGCGTCGTTTCCTCGAGGCATTACCTTCCGACATGAGATTCTGCATCGAGTTCCGTCATTCGGACTGGGCCAGCGTGAACACGCTCGCCATGCTCAATGAGAGGGGCGTCGCCTTTGCTCTGGTCGAAAGTCCATGGATCGCGCGCGAAATCATGTGGCGATTGGCCACTGCGCAGACGCTCGATTTCGCCTACGTGAGGTGGATGGGGGCGCGCGACCTCGTCCATTTCGACCGCGTGCAACGTCCGCAAGACGACAACCTGCGCGCGTGGAGCGAGTTGTTGCGCGACCTTGCGCGCCGCAACGTGCGCGTCTTCGGTTATTTCAGCAACTTCTACGAAGGGCATGCGCCCGCAAGCGCGAACAAGTTGAAACGCCTCCTCGGGCAGAAGACGACCGGTCCAGAAGATCTGGAAACACAACCTTCGCTCTTCGATTGACTCGCTGCGCACACGAGAGACGTTTCCCGACGCAAGCTTCTTCTGCGTTGTGGCCGTTGGGGTCGGAAATCGCTTCGGCGGCGTGCCTTCAAAAAGGACTACTCCGTAGCGGGCGGTTCTCCCGAAAGTCGAATCATGATTTCGGTGAACTCTTCGATCTCTTGGCGGGCGCGCTCCATCGCTCTTCTGCTCTCCAGATAAGCTAGCCAATAAGGAGTGTTGGTCAAGGCAGAGAGGGTCTCTTGATCGAAGGCTTGAGCCATGAGCGCGATCATGTCGTTGGCTGCGCGCGCGTGCGCAAGCAACGTCTCGATGATCGAGTAAGCGAGGCGCGCTTGCAAAGGCGTCAAATCACCCGTCGTGAAATCTTCTCGGCTGTTCGATTCGTCCTTCATCTTCTCACGCGATGGCGAATCTTGGTTCACGAAACGGGGCCAATCGTTCGGCGCATCTTCTCTCCTCAATCTTCAACGAACCAACCGCCGCGCACTAGCGGTAGCGCCGCCACGTGCGCTTCGATTTCGCGCCCCGGCAGGACGATGCGCGCGCGCGTGCCGGGTTCGAGATAGGCGTAGCGAACGTAGGCGAGCGCGACGGTGCGTTGTAGCTGTGGTGAGTGAGCGCTCGACGTAATGCGTCCCATCTCGCGTCCGTCGGGCGCGATGAGCGTCGCTTTCGGCAGCGCGCTTCGTTCCGCATCGTTCGGTTCATCTTGAAGGACGAGGCCCATCAGCTTCTTGGCGACGTGACCGCGCCAATGTATGCGCGCGATGATCTCTTGCCCGAGGTAACATCCTTTGGTGAAGCTGACGGCGTGGTCCAGCCCCGTCTCGAGCACGATCACCGTTTCATCCATGTCGATGCCGTGGCGCGGGATGCCTGCCTCGATGCGCAACGTTTCCAGCGCTTCGAACCCGATGGGACGTGCTCCGCCCTTTTGCAGCGCGCGCCAGAGATCGGGGGCTCTCTCCGTTTCGATGAAGATATCGAATCCGTCTTCGCCAGTGTGCGTATCGCGCAAGAGAAGGGCGCGCGCGCCTTTCCAATCGATTTGCGCTGTGCGCCATCTTTCGAGTCGCGCGGCTGATGTGCCGAAGATGGCGGCGATGACCTGCGACGCGCCAGCGCCTTGAACTGAAAGGCGCGCACAGCGATCTGTCACATCCTGCACGTGGAAATCTCCGGCCAAAGTGTAACGTTCGAGCATCTGGCGCACGCGGTCGCGCGTCGCTGCCTCGGCGTCGAGCAGAAAGGTCCTTTGATCGAGACGTATGATGCGGACGAAAGCGATCAGTCTCCCTTGAACGTTCGGAAAAGCGGCGAGCAGCCACGCCCCTTGATCCAGTTTCTTGACGTCGTTGGTGACCAGCCCGTTCAGAAAGGCTTCAGCTTCCGCGCCGCGCACCTCAATGCGCCCACCAGCGCAAAGGTCGAGCAACCCTGCGCTGCCGCCGCGAACCGCCTGATACTCCGCTAACCGATCCCCGTACCGCGCTGGCACGAGCCATCCGTCGAGTTCGCGCAGTTCTGCTCCGGCGGCGCGATGAATCGTCGCCAGCGGCGTTTGCAAGGGCGGAGCGACCTTTTCTTCCATCATCGGTTGATCAACGCGTCGTAAGCCTTAGGTGTGAAACCGGCAACGGCGCGATCTCCGACGACGAGCACGGGACGCTTGATGAACGTGTATTCCTCGGTCATCAAACGGAGCATCTCTTCGTCGGAAAGTTCGCGTTTGTCAAGCCCCATAGCTCGATACCGACGCGCGCGTTTCGAGAAGAGCTGTTGTGGTCCACCGACGAGCTGCGCTAACCGCTCGACTTCGGCGCGATCAAGTGGTTGTGCTTTCAGGTCGCGCCGGTTCTCGATTGCGATGCCGCGCTCTTCCAGATACTGCGCCGCTCGCTGGCACGTCGTGCAATGCGGCAACCAATAGAATTCCACCGACTCGTTCATCGCAAGAAAGACATGGGCGATCATCCGTTTCGTCGCTCGTTGCGACGGAGCCGCGGTCGCGCGCCGTCCGTCTCGCTGCGGGTCGGCGCAAAGTTGCAACCGTTTGCGTCTATTTTTGCGCCGCCTCTTCCGCTTTGAGCTTTTCGAGTTCGGCGCGCAAGCGGTCGTAGTCCTCTTTGCTGCCGGCGCGAAACGCCATGTTAGCGTAGCGAATGCGCCCTTGTTTATCGATCAAGAAGACGGTCCGTTTGTTGAACCCGCTCGCTTCATCGTAGCTGGCGTACATGCGCGCCACTTTGTGATCGTGATCGGACAGCAAAGGGAACTGAAGCTTGTGGTACTTTGCCCACTCGTGATGCGAAAAGACGTAATCGCCGCTGATGCCGAGCACGGTCGCATCCAGTTTGGCGAGGTCGGCGAAAGTATCGCGCAGGGTGCAGACCTCTTTGGTGCAACCGCCGGACCAATCAGCAGGGTAGAAAGCGAGGATCACGTTCTTGCCGCGCAAGCTCGAGAGCGTCAACTGCTCCTCCGGACGAATGAATACCCTCTCTTGCGTCGCGTAAGGGAGCTTGAAATCGGGGGCCATCTCGCCGATTTTGAGGGCGTTGGCCGCGACCTTGACGCTCGCGCTTGCCGTGATGGTTTGGGCGCCAGCGACGATGGCAAGCGCCAAGAGCGAAACGAGCAACAAGGGTAATCTCATAAGCATCTTCTTTTTTCCTCCGAGAATCTTCAGCGGTCCTCGCCGCATGATCGTAATGCGCGACCGATGGCCCGGTAGTCTCGCATCTGTTCACGCTCGGTTCGATGCGAGATGAGCACTTGCGGGCTAGGATGATAGAGCGGCACGAGAAGCCGCCCGTTCCAATGACAGATTCGACCGACGTGCTCGCGAAGCGAAAATCGATGATACTCGATGCGTCCGAGGGCAGCAAGCGCAACCCGTCCGAGCGTAACGACGATCGTTGGGTCGATCGTTTCGATCTGGCGACGCAGAAAGTCCGAGCAATTGGCGATCTCCCGTGCCGTCGGGCGGCGATTTGCTCCCGACGGCTTGCGCGGGTTGCATAGAACGGCGTTGGTGATGAAGATGCGATCGCGCTCCAGTCCTGTTGATGCGAGCAAGCGCGCGAAGTTGCGCCCTGATTGATCGCCTGAAAATGGCACGCGCGTCTGATCGGCGCCGTGTCTTCCCGGCGCTTCGCCGATGAAGAGGATGCGCGCATTCGTTGGGCCGTTCTTTTCGCTCAAAACGGGGCGACGGTCACACATCATCGAGCAACGATGGCATGCCGCCGCCTCGCTGACGAGGCGGGCGAAACGCTCATCGCGAAGCTGCTCGGTCGCGCGTGGCATCTTGCTGAGCCGATCTCAGTGCTTGCCTTCATGCGCCGTTTTCGACGCTTCGTTTTTGGCTGTCGGCTTCTCTTTCTTCTCTTTGGCGATGGTGTGGTTGTAGTTATCGACGTACGAGGCGCAGCCGGAAGCGAAAACGGCCAGCGCCGCCAGTAACATCAGACGTTTCATTCTCGACTTTCTCTCCCCTCGATTTCTCACCGTTCGCTGCACGCGCCCATTGCCTTGGGACGCGACTTCCCCGTCAAGTTTGACGCCCGCCGCGTGGCCGACGCGACTGCTCGTTACGGCGCGCGATCTCCTCCCAGTTGACGACGTTCCACCACGCTTCCAGATATTCGTTGCGCCGATTGCGATAGCGCAAGTAGTAAGCGTGTTCCCACACGTCGTTGCCCATGATCGGGTAATGGCCCTCCATGAGCGGATTATCCTGATTGGGAGTGGAGATGATCTGCAAACGGCCCGTTCGGTCGCGCACCAGCCAGACCCAGCCCGAACCGAAGCGCTTCATGCCGGCGTCGTTGAACTGCTTCTTGAAAGCCTCGAAGCTGCCGAACGTTCGGCGAATCTCGTCGGCCAGCGAGCCGGTCGGCTCGCCTCCGCCCTTCGGCTTCATGATCTGCCAGAACATTGTATGGTTGACGTGTCCGCCGCCGTTGTTGCGGACTTGCTCGCGAATAGCCACTGGCACGCTCGCCAGATTGCGGATCAGATCCTCAGCCGAACGCTTGGCGAGATCGGGATACTTGGCGATGGCGGCGTTCAAGTTGCTGACGTACGCTCCATGATGCCGGTCGTGATGAATTTGCATCGTTTCGGTGTCGATGTACGGTTCGAGCGCGTTGTACTCGTAGGGCAGCGGCGGCAACGTGTGCGGTCCCGAAGTCGGTTGCTGCGGCATGTAATCGGTCTTGGCCGCCGCGACTCTGGTCCAGAGAGCGGCGGCTGCTGGCGCGCACAGAGCGTAGCGTAGGAATTCGCGTTTGTTCATCTTCTCGGCCCTCCTCGATGAGAACGGTTGCGACGGCAAAAGGCGCACGTAGCGAAAGGTTCGTCTTTGTGCGCCTCTTGCGCGCTCGGGATGGCGACACCGTCACGTTCGCGCGTCTCTCATTTGGCCTGTTCCAGGCGGCGGTTGATCTCCTCCCAGTTGACGACGTTCCACCAGGCTTCCAAATATTCGTTGCGCCGGTTCTGGTATTTCAGGTAGTAAGCGTGTTCCCACACGTCGTTGCCCATGATCGGGTAATGGCCCTCCATGAGCGGATTATCCTGATTGGGAGTGGAGATGATCTGATATTGCCCGCCGCTCGATTTGACGAGCCAGACCCAACCCGAACCGAAGCGCTTCATGCCGGCGTCGTTGAACTGCTTCTTGAAATCGGCGAACGAGCCGAAGTTGTCGCGGATCAAGTCGGCGATCGGCCCGGTCGGATCGCCGCCGCCTTGCGGTTTCATGATTCGCCAGAACATGGTGTGGTTGACGTGTCCGCCACCGTTGTTGCGCACCGCCGTGCGAATCTCTTCCGGCACGCTGTTCAGATCCCGGATCAAATCCTCCGCGCTCTTGCTTTGAAGTTCAGGGTATTTCTCCAAAGCCGCGTTCAGGTTGTTGACGTAAGCTCCGTGATGTTTGTCGTGGTGTATCTGCATCGTTTGCGCGTCGATGTACGGTTCGAGTGCATCGTATGGATAAGGCAAAGGCGGTAGTTCGTGAGCCATGGTCTTTCCTCCTTCCAAGAGTGTGTGATTCGCTGTCAGCAAGATCGCCTGAGCGGTCGCGCTAGATGGTTGATGGACCTCATCAAGCGCCCGGACCGCGACGGCCAATGAGCAACATGATGATGGCCGCCAGACTCAGGATGATCATCAAACCGCCAGGCATCCACTTGAAACTTTTGAAAGATGCAAAGGCGAACCTCGCCAGCAGCAAGAGCGCGACGACGAGCGAGATCCACCATCCGACTTGATACGCGCCGCGCATCATCGCAATGGCGGACCCGACGAGCACCACGCCTGCGCCAATCCCTGCCACCAACGACGGCACGCTCTGCGCTTTTGCGTAACCGTAGATGCCCCCTAGGGCGACCAGTGCGCCGTAGATCAGAATGGCTAGCGTCGTTGCAGTCATAATCTTGCGGTCTTCCTCGTCCGAAACGTCGCGCTCCGAACCCATATTCGGGCGCGATGCGCCTCTTTTGTTGAACCGTAGTCAAAGCTTAGCACCTTTCTTTCGGGGTGTGCAAAAGAGGCTAGTCTATTCGGCAGGGCGCGGACCCGGATCGAGATGGCGCACGCACGCTTGGTTGATGACGCGCACTTTCAAATCATCCTGCACGCGGATTTGGCATGAAAGCCTGATGTGCGGCGCGAGTTCTTTCTCCATCGCCAACCGGTTGCGTTCGGCTTCGCCCATCTCGCTGGCATCTCCTTCGAGGATCTCGACGCGGCACGTTGTGCAGCGCGCGTTTCCGCCGCAACGGTGCAGAATGTCTATTCCGGCGTCTTCCAACGCGAGCACGAGTTTGCGGCCTAACGGCGCCTCGAAAGTCTTCAGTCCAGTGGCGGTTTCAGCTTGGATGGTCGGCATGGATTCCCTCTAAAGAATCGGTTGGCAAGAGCTTGGAACAGGGGCTTGGAAGATGAACGCACATAAGACGGCGCAACACGCCGAGCCGACGTGCTGCGCCGCCAAACCATCGTCGCTCGGTTCACACTCAGACCGTGAACGAAGAGCCACAGCCGCAAGAGCCGGTGGCGTTCGGATTCTTGAACGTGAAGCCGGATCCCATTACGGTCGAGACGTAGTCGATCTCGACGCCGTTCAGATATTGCGCGCTGAACATATCGACGAAAAGACGCACGCCGTTTGAATCGAGCACGTAGTCGCCTTGACGTGAGTCCTCCTCGATGTTCAAGCTGTACTGAAAGCCCGAACAGCCGCCCGGCACAACGCGCACGCGGAGCCCCGCCGTTTCAGGCAAGTCCTCTTCGCCCGCCATGAACTTCTTGATCTCTTCGGCGGCTTTGTCCGTGATGTTGATCGTCAAAGTTGGAGTCGTGGTTGCTGACATTATTCTTCTCCTCGACCGATGATCGCTCGTTAAAGATTTACCATATTTTGGGCCGATGCCCAAGGACGCGCGCGCTTCAAACGTTGGTTTTAAGAACCGTCAATTCAGGCTTCATCGCTTCGATTGAAACCTGACGCGCGACCTCTTCGGCTACGCGACGAAAAGCCTGCGCTTGCGCCGATTCCGGCTGCGCGATGACCACGGGCACGCCCCGGTCGCCGCTTTCGCGCACCTCAATGCTCAATGGTATCTCACCGAGAAAAGGCACGCCGTATTGTTCGGCCAGTTGGCGTCCGCCGCCTTCGCCGAAGATGCGGTAGCATCGGCCCGTATCGGGCGCGATGAAATAGCTCATGTTCTCAACGATGCCGAGAATGGGCACAGCCACAGTTTCGAACATGCGCAACGCGCGCCGCACGTCGGCTAGCGAAACTTCCTGCGGCGTTGTCACCAAGACCGCGCCTTGCACGGGGACGAGCTGCGCGAGGCTCAATTGAACGTCGCCTGTGCCCGGCGGCATATCGACGATCAAGTAGTCGAGTTCGCCCCATTCGACATCGCGCAGGAACTGTTGTACGACGCCGTGCAGAATTGGACCGCGCACGATCATCGGCTGGTCGCCCGGATTGATGAGCGCCATGGAGATCATGCGCACGCCGTAAGCTTCCGTCGGCAACAGTTTGTTGCGGTCGATCACGGGACGCACGCCCGCTGCGCCGAGCATGAGCGGGACGTTTGGCCCGTAGATGTCGGCATCCATCAACCCGACGCGCGCCCCGTCGGCTGCCAGCGCGACCGCCAGATTCACGGCGACGGTGGATTTACCGACGCCGCCTTTGCCCGAAGAGACGGCGATGATGTTGCGCACGCCGGGAAGGCTCGAACGCATGTTGAAGCCACGTCCGCGCGGCACTTCGGCGTCCATCGTGACGTTGACCTGTCGAACGCCCGGAATAGATGCGACGACGCGCTCAGCCGCTTCGCGCATTTGCTCTTTGACCGGGCAGGCTGGCGTCGTCAGCACGAGGCGAAAAGAGACCTCGTCGGCGTCGATTCTAAGATCGCGGACGAAGCCGAGCGTAACGATGTCCTTGCGCAGATCCGGGTCTTGGATCTGACGCAGCGCTTCAAGCACTTGTTGTTCGGAGATATGGGTCATGATCTCATCTTCTCGTGTGACCTCGACGTTCGGACCTCACAGGACCGAGCGCGCAGCGAGTGCGGCTGGTGCGTTGTCGGCAACGGGCATTTGTCGAAGCAGCGGCGTGCCGAAGTTCCTGCGGCGGAAGTTCCCAACCTCAGTGCGCACGACGATCTTCGCCGCGGAGGTTCCCCGCGTCGGGCGTGCGCGATGCATCAACGCCGAGGCCGACAACATCGAGATGTTCTCCAGATCGATGCGCACACGATCCCAGAAGCCGAAGCGGAATGCACCAAATCCAGTTCGAGCGCGATCTCGGCGCGCGAGCATCCATCGGTTGGTTGTCCTTGGGAACACATTGAATCTTACGGTTCAACTGACGGCTTTGTCAAATAAAAGATTATCTCATGACGCGCGCGACGAGCGCGCGACTTTTGTCAATTCTCCTCTATCAAGCTCTTTTGTCTGATTTCGTTCTGTTTTCTTGCGATTCTGTCGTCGTGTGCGTGCTGGCGACCGACAAACGAAGCGCGCGAGTCGAGGATGGTTTTGGGCACGGGGATCGCGTAGGATAAAGAAGATGGTGACGATAACTTCGATTCGATACGTCGCGAAGAAGACGATGCGAACTGCACCTCACGCCTTGCGCGTCGGGCGCGCAATCCGTTCGGCGTTCATCCTTTCGCTCGTCGTTGCGTGCTTTGCGACAAAGAGCGCGGCGCAAAGCAAACGTCGGAGCGAAGTGCCGCTTTCGATCATGCTTCGCATCGTGCGCGCTGAAGACGCGCGTCGGTGGGATGAAAGTTTGCAAAGCCTGTTCGGCGATTCGCGCGCGTCGGTCAGAGGCAGAGCAGCGCTTGCTGCCGGGCGCATCGGCGACCAGCGTGCCGTTGAGCCGCTCATCGCCCTGCTGCGCGGCGACCGAAACGAGCAAGTGCGTGCCGTCGCCGCTTTCGCTTTGGGCGAGATCGAATCCGAGCGTGCAAGCGGAGCGCTCGCGCAAGCCTTGAAAAGGGAGGTGGCCGCAGTGCGCGCGCGGGCATTGGAAGCTTTGGGCAAGATCGCCGCCGCGCTCGCACCGGAGAGGGCGGAAGAGAAGGAGAGAATCGCTGCCCTCGTTCTCGAAGCGCTCGATGCCGAGCGAGTCAAAGGAGACGGAGCTGCGCGCGAAGTGTTGTTGCTCGGCATCACCGCTGCCATGCGCACGCAGAATCGTCGCGCCTCGGATCATCTCGTGCCCCTGCTTACGCACCGCGAAGCGCGCGTGCGCGCTGACGCCGCCAATGCGCTGGCGAGACTACGGGCACGCAGTCCGACCGAAAAGCTCGCTGCGTTGCTCGACGATGACGATCCAGTTGTGCGCGCCAATGCCGTGCGCGCCCTCGGCGCAGCCGAAGACGTGACGCGCGTGCCGTTCATTCTTCGTCTTGCCGTTGAGGATGGCGATCCGCGCGTGCGCGCCAATGCCGTGCGCGCGCTCGCTGCGCTCGGCGACAAAAGGGCGTGCGCGCCTTTGCGAAATCGCCTGCGCGTTCTGTTGGCGAAGTACAAAACCGCGCGCTTGCGCACAACGCGCCCGCCGCAGACCAACGAGTTGTTAGAGTTAAGCACGGCGTTGG
>NZ_PSLQ01000078.1:0-14053 GCF_040289685.1 Pyrinomonas sp. | reverse complement strand
CCGAAGCGCGCCGACTTTGGGCAGCGGGCGAGTTCAAAAAGGCCGGCATCGGGCGCGACCGCCGCGTGCTTCCGGACGTGCGCAGCGATCTCATCTTCTGGCTCGATGAAGACGCGCCGATTCCAGTGCAACGATTCTATCGGCAACGGATGGAAAAGCTTCGACGCGAACTCAACCGACGCCTCTTCGTCGGTCTCGTTTCGCTTGAAGCACACTTTGCCGTCTATCCGCCGGGCGCCTTCTACCGCAAACACGTAGACCGCTCTGCGTCATCGGCAGATCGCATGATCTCTTGCGTCCTCTACCTGAACCGCGATTGGTGCCCAGAGCATGGCGGGGCGTTACGCCTTTACCCATGCGACGAAGTGGCGTCGGTTGACGTATTGCCGGAGGCTGGCGTGTGCGTGCTGTTCCGCAGCGATTCGATCTACCACGAGGTCTTGCCGGCAGAGCGCGAACGCTTCAGCGTCACCGGTTGGTTCCGTCGCCGCTCGGCATCTCCGCTGGGATAAAAGGGCGCTCGCGCCGCTGCGAAGCGCGCGGCAGAATCGGGCGAAAAGGCCTTCGCTCAAGCGACGACCATCGTTCCCGTGCCCCGGTCGGTGAAGACTTCGGCCAACAGCGCATTGCGCGTCAACCCATGTATGATGTGCGCGCTACGCACGCCGCGTCGCAGCAGATCGATGATGCTCTGCAACTTCGGGATCATGCCGCCCGAAGCGACGCGTTCGCGCAGCAGGGCTTCGGCTTCTTCCACCGTTAAGCGCGAGAGCTTCGTCGTCACATCATCGGGGCGCAAATATATCCCATCGACGTCGCTTAAAAGGATGAGCTTCTCCGCTTGCAGGCGGACGGCCACTTCGGCAGCGATGGTGTCGGCGTTGATGTTGTATATGCGTCCCTGATCGTCGGCGCCGAGCGAAGAGACGACGGGCAGATAGTCGTGATCGAGCAGGACGCGAAGCAGTCGGTCGTTGATCTCGACGACGTCGCCGACGTGCCCGAAGTCGATCCGCTCGCGCTCGCCCGTCTCGCGGTTGATGACCTCTTTCGGCGGGCGACGTTTGGCGTGAACGATGTTGCCATCGACGCCGGAAAGGCCAACAGCCTCCACGCCGCGATGACGCAATGCGGCGAGGATCTCCGTGTTGATCTTGCCGGCGAAGACCATCTTCGCCATTTCGAGCGTCGCATCGTCCGTTACGCGCCGCCCGTCGATGATGGTCTGCTCCAATCCCATGCGTGCAGCCAGTTCGCTCAGCTGCTTGCCGCCGCCGTGCACGACGCAGACGCGAATGCCGACCTGATGAAGCAACGCCAGCTCTTCGGCCAACGAGAGCAGATTATCGTGATCTTCGGTCACTTTGCCGGAGAATTTAACGACGAACGTCTTGCCTTTGAATCGCTGAATGTAGGGCAAAGCTTCGCGCAGAAGCTCTAAACGTTGCTCGCTCATCTCGCTTCTCCTCCGCAGATGACGCAAGGGCAATCGGTTGATCTTCGCAACCGTCGCACGCTCATCTCGCCTCTCTTTCGCACACGCGCGCGATGATGGCCTTTTGCGCGTGCAAACGGTTCTCCGCTTCGTCGAGCACGGCTGATGCAGGCGAATCCAAGACGTCGTCGGTCACCTCGACGTTGCGTCGCACAGGCAAACAGTGCATGAAGATCGCATCATCTGTCCGGCTCATCAGCTTGACATCGACGATCCAGCGCCGGTAAGCGGCGCGCATCTCGCGCTCTTCTTCCGCCATGCCGTAGAACATGCGGCTGCCCCAACTCTTGGCATAGATGACTTGCGCGCCATCGAAAGCATCTTCGATCTCATTCGAGATGCGCACGCGCGTTCCGTGGTCATGGGCCAGCATGTTCAATTCGCGCACGAGTTCGTCATCGAGTTCGTAGCCGGGCGGATGAGCGATCGTCAGTTCATGACCGAGCTGCGCAGCGGCGAGCGCGAAGCTATTGGGCACAGCCATCGGCAAAGGCTTCGGGTGCCACACCCAGACGAGCGATACGCGCCGCTTCCCCGCTCCGAGCCTTTCGCGGATGGTCGTCATGTCAGCCAAGGCTTGGCAGGGATGGTGCATGGCCGATTCGAGATTGATGATAGGGACGGGAGAACGTCGTGCGAACGCGCCGATGATCGGATCCGCGCGCTCTTCGCGCCAATCTTTGAGCGCCGGAAAGACGCGCACGCCGATAGCGGCACAATACCGCCCGAGCACGCCGACGAATTCGGCGACGTGCTCCGTCCGATCGCGATCCATGACGGCGCCTTCCGCGTATTCGATGGTCCAGCTCGTCGAACCCGGCTCCAGCACGATCGGGTAACCGCCGAGTTGATTGACGGCGAGCTGCATGGAAGCGCGCGTGCGCAAGCTTGGGTTGAAGAAGACCAAGGCCACTGAACGATCAGTGAGCGGTCGATCGCGACGCTCGCCGCGCTTGAAGGCGAGCGCCTCTTCGATCAAACTTTCGAGTTCATCGCGCGACCAATCGGCAGTGCTCAGAAAATGTCTTGGCATGTGATTCCTCTTGTCTGCCGCAGAGTTCGGGCGGAAGGTCAGCTCCGGCAAATTCTACGAGCATGACGTTCGGGAGCGGATGGTCATTGCGCGCAAGCAGATCAGGCCAGCGCAGCTTACGCTATTTCGTCGAGCGCCGCGCGCAAATGTTCGACGAACAGTTCGACTTCGCTTTCGCTCAAACAAAGCGGCGGCAGAAGGCGCAACACGCGCGGATCGCTTGACGTGCCGGTGATGATGTGCGCCTCCAGCAAACGCTTCTGCAAGCGCCCGGCGACATCCGAAACGAACTCGACGCCCAACAAAAAGCCACGCCCGCGCACGCCCTTCACTTCCGAGAAATCGGCGAGCCGCCGACGCAGGTGCGCTTCGACGCGGCGAACGTTCTCCATCAACGCGTCGCGTTCGATCGCTTCGAGCGTCGCAACCACAGCGGCCATCGCCAACATGCCGCCGCCGAAAGTCGTCCCGAGATCGTTCAGGCGGATAGCGCTCGCGATCCGTTCGCTGGCGAGGCATGCGCCCACGGGAACGCCGCTTCCCAAGGCCTTGGCGAGCGTCAAGATGTCAGGCACTACGCCGCCAGCGGCTTCGCTTCCGGCGAAGAACCAAGTCCCGGTGCGCCCGACGCCCGTCTGCACCTCATCGAAGATGAGCGCGATACCGCGCTCATCACACAGCGCGCGCAGCTTTTCGTAGAACTCCGGTTCGGCCATGCGCACTCCGGCCATGGATTGAATCGGCTCGATCAAGATAGCCGCCACTTTCTCATCGGCCAAACGCTCGACCGATTCGATGGAGCCGAATTCGGCACATAGGTGGCCCGGAACGTTGGGGCGTCCCAAGTCGCGATATTTTCCGAGAAAAGTCGCGCTGATCGCATCGGCCGTGCGCCCATGAAAGCTTCCCGTGAAAGTGATGATCCGTTCGCGCCCGGTGGCCAATCGCGCCATGCGCATGGCGTTCTCGTTGGCCTCGGTGCCGGAGTTGCAAAAGAAGACTTTGGCGAGCGGGCGTGGCGCGATCTGGACCAGTTTTTCCGCCGCCTGCGCACGCACGTCCGAATAGACCACGTTCGAGTAGAAGAGCAAACGTTCGGCCTGCTCTTTCAACGCGGCGACGACGTGCGGATGGCAATGGCCGGTTGCGGCCACCGCGTGCCCACCGTAAAGGTCAAGAAAGCGTTGGCCATCGGTCGTTTCGACCCACGCGCCGCGACCGCGCACGACCGTCAGCGGGAATTTCTGGTATGTGACCACCTGAAAAAGATCTTCGCGCGTTGCCGAATCGACGAGCGCGTGGTTGAACGTCTCTTTGGTCCTCATCTTCACCCCGTTTCGAAGCTGCGCCCTTTGATGAATCACCGAAAGAAAACGGATGCTCTATGCGCATTCGCTTCGATGAAGCTGAATCCGATGAATTCACCGGAAGAGCGCGGACGCCCCCTTTCAGTATCACAACAGCGAGACTCGCGCCAATCAGCGCTGAGTGTTCGCGCCCCTCGTCCGCAAAGATCACGGCGGCGCCTCTTTTCCTGTGCCGCGAGGAAGCTCTTCACGGATTGCTTCCCGGCAACAGCAAGCCGGTTCGCTCGTCCAAGTCGAACATCAGGTTCATGTTCTGTACGGCTTGTCCAGCAGCTCCTTTGACGAGATTATCGATCGCCGTGAAGATCACCGCCTGTCGGTCGCGCGTGGCAAATCCTATGTCGCAAAAGTTGGTCGTCTTGACCCAGTTGATGTCGGGCGATCCTTGAACCAGTCTGATGAAGCAAGACCCGCCGTAGAACTGCGCGAATAGATCGCGCAACGCACGTTCGTCCAAGGCGCGGCGCAGCTCGACGTAAATCGAAGCGAAGATGCCGCGCGCTACCGGCGCCGAATGGGTCATGAAGACGAGTTCGCCGCGCCAATCGCCGATGGAGCGAAGTTCCTGCTCGATCTCGGGCACGTGCTGATGAGCGAAAGGTTTGTAGGCGTAAAAAGAGTTGACGCGCTGCGGATGGTGCGTGTTGGCCGCCGCTTTCGCGCCCGATCCGGATGAACCGGTCTTCGCATCAACGATGACGCGCCCTTCGATCAACTCCGCGGCGACCAGCGGCGCAAGCCCCAACGCAGTCGCCGTGGCAAAACACCCCGGATTGCTCACGCGTCGTGCTCGCGCGATCTCGGCGCGATGCGTCTCGGTCAAACCGTAAACGAACTCCCGCTGCCACTCGAAAGCGGTGTGCTCGCGCCCGTAGTAACGCGCGAACGATTCGCGGTCGCGCAGGCGAAAATCGCCCGACAGGTCTACTACTTTGAGACGCGAAGGCAAACGCGGAACGATCTCCATTGCTTGTCCGTGCGGCAACGCAAGAAACAAACAGTCTAGATCAGCGAGCGTTTGCAGATCGTCCGGCAGGGGCGCGAACCGAAGATCGGTCAACCCGTAAAGGTTGCGGTGCACTTCGCCCACGCTTCTGCCCGCGTGTTCGTTGGCTGTGACGAGCGCGATTTCCGCCGCCGGATGAAAGAGCAGGAGACGAAGCAGCTCCGCGCCGCCGTATCCCGAACCGCCCAAGATCCCGATTCTGATTTTGGTCGCCATCAGCGTCGTTCGCTCCCCGTGGTTTTCCCGCAAACAACGGGTCTTCGCTTTCCTCGACAGCAGCATGCGCGCTTTCGATCTCAGCCGCTTGCCGAGCCGAGCGCTTCATCGCCTTCAACAAGGCGCAAGTTCTGCCTCTGAGGAGCTTCGCCGCGCGACGAACCGTTCGATCTTGTCTCGAACGAGCGCGAACAGACGCGCCCCGTCGCGGCGCGCGTTTCCGGCGCGGACGCCGAACTCGCGTTCGATGAAATCTTCGCCCATCTTGGCGTCGGTCACCGACCCGGCGACCACATCGACGCTCAAGCCACGTCGCCGGAACCACTCGATGCCGCCCCACACACCGACGTAATCGGACGCGCAGAAGACGAGCGCGGCCATGTGCGCGATCAGTTCGTCGTCGTCAAAAACGGAATCGACGGCGTAGCCGCCGAGTATGCCATCGCCGAGTTCGATCACGATCCAATCCGGTCCGCTCTCGTTCAACGTTTCGATGATCGTTTTCGCCACCGGTCCAAGATCGCTAATGCCGACCGTGGAAGGCAGACCGCAATCGAGAAAACTCGCCGTTGCGATGGCGCCGTGATCGCTCATGTTGAGCGTGTCGCGCAGACAAGCGACGCCTGAAAGCTTGCCCGCCGCGACGCGCAATCCGGCGCGCGTCGCCTGTTTGATCAACTCGGTGGCTGCATAGGTCTTGCCGCTGTTCATGCACGCGCCAGCGATGAAGATGAGCGGCGCGCTCGCTTCCAACCTGTCGCACGGCGCGAGCGCCGCATCGGCGATGTTGCGCGCTTCCCCCTTCTCGTCGCACACCGTGCCGATGATCTCGACCTGAATGGCGTCGCCAAGACTTGAATGATGGCCCGTGCATAACCCTATGACGCCGCCCATGTTGAGCAGATGAAGTTTATCTCCAGCGGCCACTTCACGCGGCACGTCGCCGACGAACCCCTTGAGCGCTCGCCGACTCCCCAGTGCGCCTACCAACAGATCGCCCGGGTTGATTTTAGCGAGCCTTCCCGTCGGAAGCTCAAGCTGGTTGTAGGTCGCACTGTCGCTCAACGCGCGCACGACTACGACGTCGCCCGCCCGCGCGCGCCGCCCGCGCGTCACCACCCACAAGCTCTTCGGCAGATTGAGCCGCGCGGTCACCGAACCGATCTTGTCTACGTTGACTTGAAGAAGTTGTTCGCCCATTGCCGCCCTTTCGTTCGATCAATCTCGCAAACGCGCCAGCGTACGCAGCCTGAGCGCGTTCAACTTGATGAACCCTTCGGCGTCGCGCTGATTGTAGATCTCGTCGGCTTCAAACGTCGCCAACTTCTCGCTATAGAGCGAACGCGGAGCGCGCCGCCCAGCGACGATGACGTTGCCTCGGTAAAGCTTTAGACGGACTTCGCCCGTAACATCGCGCTGAGTTTCGTCGATGGTCCGCCTGATCACTTCCATCTCGGGCGAGAACCAGAAGCCGTAGTAGACCAGCTCGGCGAATTTCAAGCTCAATTGATCGCGCAACCGAAGCACTTCCCGATCCAGCGTGATCGATTCCAACGCGCGATGGGCCACATGCAAGATGGTGACGCCCGGCGTTTCATACACGCCGCGCGATTTCATCCCAACGAAGCGATTCTCCACCAGATCAACGCGCCCGATGCCGTGCTCTCCGCCGATGGCGTTTAATCTCTGAAGCAGCGCGACCGGTTCCAGTCGCTCGCCATTGATGCTGATCGGCACGCCCTGCGCGAAAGCGATCTCAATGTATTCGGGCTCGGCGCGCGCTTCCTCTGGCGCTTTGGTCAGTTGAAAGATAGCGGACGGCGGTTCGGCCCATGGGTCCTCAAGGATGCCGCCTTCATAGGATATGTGCATCAGGTTGCGATCGGTTGAATAGGGCTTCTCAGACGTTGCGCTCACTGGGATGTGGTGCCGCTCAGCGTAAGCGAGCAGGTCGCTTCGCCCCTTAAACTCCCACTCGCGCCACGGCGCGATCACTCTGATCTCCGGCTCCAGCGCGTAATAGGTCAACTCGAATCGCACCTGATCGTTGCCCTTGCCCGTCGCCCCATGCGCGACCGCATCGGCTCCTTCGCGCCGCGCGATCTCGATCTGTTTTTTGGCGATGACGGGACGAGCAAGCGATGTGCCGAGCAGATAGACGCCCTCGTAAACGGCGTTGGCCTTGACGGCCATCCAAACGAAATCGCGGACGAACTCCGCACGCAGATCCTCGATGTAGAGCTTGGACGCGCCCGTGCGCTGCGCCTTTTCGTGCAACCCGTCGAGTTCCTCGCCCTGCCCAACGTCGGCGCAAAAACAGACCACTTCGCACCCGTAGCGCTCTCGCAACCAGTGAAGCATGACGGATGTATCCAAACCGCCCGAATAGGCGAGCACGATCTTTTTGATCTTGCCTTTCATCATCTTATGAGAACAGCTCCCAAATCTTCTTGATGGCCGCGCGCTGCGCCCGCCGGTTCGGAACAGCGATGAAGACCGTATCTTCGCCAGCCAACGTCCCAATGATCTCCGGAATCAGCGCGCGGTCTATCTCGACGGCGACGGCAGAAGCGAGCCCCGGCTCGCACTTGGCGACGATCAGATGATCGCCAGCCACATCCAGATCGACGAGGCCGCGCGTCGCCGCGCCGTCTGCCGACGACGGCAACGTGTAACGTCCGCGGTGCTTGACGATCCCCAACTCTTCGAGGTCACGCGATACGCTCGATTGCGTCACGGTGAACCCGGCGCGTTCGAGCAGTTCGACCAATTCCTGTTGCGTCGAAACCCGTCGCGATTGAATCAAGCTCAAAATCTTCCGCTGTCGCTGCCGCTTGTCCATTTGCTTTTATGCATCAATTTGTGCATAATAGCTGCATACTCGCATAAAGTAGCACGACTATCGCTTTCTGTCAACGCGAAAGGGGGTTCCAAAGGGGATGACTTCCAAACTGTGGGGCGGCAGATTCACGGGCGAGGCCGACGCCGATTTCGTCCGCTTCAATCGCTCTTTCGATTTTGACCGCAGGCTGATCCATGCGGACGTGCGCGCGAGCATCGCCCACGCGGCGGCGCTGTTCAAGGCGGGAGTGCTGACGACCGAAGAAGCGCGTGCGATCACCGAAGGGCTGCTTGAAATCAGCCGTCGGGCCGCTGCGGATCCGAACTATCTCGTCGACGATCAGGCTGAAGACGTCCATTCATTCATCGAAGCGCGCCTCGTCGAGATGGTCGGTCAGGTCGGGCGCAAACTTCACACCGGACGTAGCCGCAACGATCAGGTGGCGACCGCTTTTCGCCTCTGGCTGCGCGAAGAGTTCGATCGGATCGTGGAACTCGTGCGGGACTTACAGCGCGCCCTCGTCGAATTTGCCGCCCGTCACGAAGAGGCGGTGATGCCCGGCTATACGCATCTTCAGCGGGCGCAACCTGTGCTCTTCGCCCACTGGTGCTTGGCCTACTTCGAGATGTTCGCCCGCGATCGCGAACGGTTGCGCGATGCGCGCCGCCGGACCAACGTCCTGCCGCTCGGTTCAGGAGCGCTGGCGGGGACGAGCTACTCGCTCGACCGCGAGGAGATGGCGCGCGCGCTCGGTTTCGAAGCCGTCTCACGAAACAGTCTGGATGCGGTCTCGGACCGAGATTTCTGCATCGAGTTTGCCGCCGCCGCCTCGCTCATCATGGTCCATCTGTCGCGCCTCGCCGAAGACATGATCATCTATGCGACGGCGGAGTTTGGATTCATCGAGTTGAGCGATGCGGTGGCGACCGGATCGAGCTTGATGCCGCAGAAGAAGAACCCGGATGCGCTCGAACTCATCCGCGGCAAAGCGGGGCGCGTGTTCGGGCAGACGGTGGCGCTGCTCTCCGTGATGAAGGGCTTGCCGCTTGCTTACAACAAAGACATGCAAGAGGACAAGGAGGCGATCTTCGATCTGGTGGATACGGCGAAGGACTGTTTGAAAGTGATGGCGAAGGTGCTACGCAACGCGCGCTTGAACGAAGAGCGGACGCGCGCTGCCGTCAGGCAAGGTTTCATGAACGCGACGGAACTCGCCGACTACCTTGTGCGCAAAGGAGTCCCCTTCCGGGACGCGCACGAAGCAGCAGGGCGTATGGTGCTTGCCGCGATCGAACGCGGTGTGGAACTGCATGAGCTCCCGTTGGAGGTGATGCGCGCTGTTTCGCCCGTCATCGAAGAAGATGTGCTCTTTGCTTTGACTCTCGATGCAACGCTAGGCACCAAGAATCAAACGGGCGGCACGGCCCCCAAACGCGTTCGCGAAGCGTTGAAAGAAGCGGAACTCTCCTTGCGTGACTGAAAGCGACAGATCTTCTCATCAAGGAGCACTAATTAATTGCTTCCTCGCATCATCACGCGTCGCCTTGTGCTGAGGCTCGCGGTTACGGCTTGCTCACCGCTAATGACCAAGCTCGTCGCCGTGAGGTGGTTGACTTCGCAGTACGGTCCCGATGCAAATCGATACGATTCTTTAGGATGATTTGGAGGGCAGGCAGTTGACTCCGCAGTAGGGTCCCGATACAAGCCCCGATGCAAGCGCGCCGGAACGGGCAGAACAAGCGCGAGCCATCTGACCCTTTTGCCGCAGAGGGCACCAACAAACAGGGCGTGATCGAAGCAATCCTCATCGAGAAGAAACCATAGCATCGGGCTTGAATTCGCTCTCTCCTGTGGCTCGCACGGCTTCTCCTCACCGAAAAGGAAGCGATGCAAAAGGCCGCGCATAAGTGGTGCGAGCTTGCGCCTTCGCAGCACAAGCTCCGCCCTAACTGAAGGTCCCTTGTCCCGTCGTTCTCCACGCTGCTGGCAACATGTCGGCGCGTCCATCGACCGCGTTTCATCCCTTTTCGCCACCTCGGTTGACATGACGCTAGTGCAGTGATATTTTCCGCTGCCGACTGGGGAGCTTGCCTCGAAACGCGGCGCACACGCGCTCGTTCAAAACCGTTGGAAACGTCCCGGCGCTGAACCGGCCGTTGACTCCTCGCGCTGCGGCCTGTTGCAACATCTGTTCGCGGCGTCGCTTCAGGTCTTTGGCTGCGAGCCATATCCGCTCAACGAACCGTCTTTAACTTAGGAGGAAGCCACACCATGAGAACGTTCCCGAACCTGACCGCAAGAAGCGGCAAAGGGCTTCGACCTTGGGCATGGCGCTGTTTCTGTGCCCTGCTTTTAATCGCCTTGATGCTTCAAGTCGCAGGCACGTCCGCGCTCGCCCAAGCGACGGCAAGCAGCGCGCTCGCCGGCACGGTCAAGGACATCAAGGAGGCCGTCGTCTCTGGGGCGACCGTTACGGCCACCAATGTGGCGACTGGGCTAACCCGCACGACGACCACTAACGAAGAGGGAGCATATCGCTTGGAGCTTCTGCCCGCCGGGATCTATACGGTCAAGGTGACGGCGCCCGGTTTTGCCGAAGCGGTGGCGGAAAGGGTGGAACTGCTCGTCGGCAAAACGAGCAACCTCGATGTGACCTTGTCGCCCAGCGCGCGTTCGGAAACGGTCACCGTTACCAGCGAAGTCCCGCTGCTGGATCAACAGAAGACCGACGTCAGCCTCAACATCACGCCGAGCGACGTCCAAGACCTGCCCTCAATGGCCGCGATCTCGGCAATCTGGCTTATCTCGCTCCCGGAGCCAAGCCCGTCGACGCCTACGATCCGACCAAAAGGCGCATCGCCGTTTTCGGCATCAACGGCTCTTCCGGACGCAACGTCAACGTCACGGTGAACGGCATCGACAACAAAGACAACACCGTGGGCGGACCAGTGATGCAGTTTCCGTTGGAGGCCATTCAGGAGTTCGTCATCAGCACCCAACGCTTTTCCGCCGCCAACGGGCGGAGCGAGGGAGCAGCGATCAACGTCGTCACGAAGTCCGGCGGGAGACAATATCACGGCTCGGCCTTCTTCTTCGTGCGTGACCGCAAGTTGAATGCGGCTGAAGTAACTCCGCCAGCGGTGAGCACCAAACAGAAACCGCCGTTCAACCGCAAGCAGTGGGGCGGCAGCATCGGCGGCCCTCTCTATCTGCCGCGTTTCGGCGAAGGTGGCCCAGCCTACTTGACGCTCGGACGCAAGACCTTCTTCTTCTTCGCCATCGAACGGCAGTCCGAAGCGACCTCGATCCCCGTCGCCAGCGACGCTTTGGCCGAACTGAACTTGGTCACCTTTCTCGGCGCCAAACCGGCTCCCGTCATTCCGACCCCCTATCATGATTGGCGCGTCAATGCGCGTATAGATCACACGTTCAACGCCAAGCAGAGCATGTTCGTCAGCTTCAGTGAACAATCCAACCTCGGATTGAACGACCAATCGGGCCAGAGAAACGATTTGACGCAGGGCAACTTCACCAAGAACAAGTTATTGCTCGGCAACTTCACGCTCAATTCGACCTTCACCAGCCGCGTCGTCAACGCGTTAACGATCGGGTATCAATACTGGAACAATCTGATCGACTCAGAGCAGAAGGTGCCCACGTTCGTCTTTCCCACCGGGATATCCTTCGGCACGAACACCAACGTTCCGCAACAATCCTATCAGGCGAAGTACCAGTTCAAAGACGATCTGTCGATCGTCCGCGGCGATCACTCGTTTCGCTTGGGATTCGACTACGTGTGGGAACCGAAACTGGGCGGCTTCTTCGAATTCAACCCGACGCTCGAAATCGACTTCCTCGATCTGCCGAGCGTAATCCTCTCCAACAAGACGAAGTACCCCCAAGGCTTTGCCACGCCCGGCGCAGTCATCGGCATGTCGGCCACCGCCGGCAATCCATACTTCGACCTGCCGGGCGGCGCGAAGATGTTCGGCGTCTATTTTCAAGATGACTGGCGCGTGACGCGCCGATTGACGCTCAATTTGGGATTGCGTTGGGACAAAGACTTCAACTTGATCGGAACCAAAGCCCAAGCGAAAAGCCGCACCTACCTTTTCCTCAAGGCGATCAATCACCCGGCGGCCAGAGCCTTGCCGCACGACGATAATCGCGGTTTCAGTCCGCGCTTTGGCTTCGCTTGGGACCTGCGAGGAACCGGGCGGCACATCGTCCGCGGCGGCTACGGACTCTACTTCGGCCAAACCTTCCTCAACATCCCGCTCTTCATGATTCAACAATCGAACCCGACCATCTTCGCTGGCGTCTTCGCCATCAGCAGCGCCGGTCCCGGCGACCCGACCGCCGACATCGTTCCCGGCACAGGGATCAAGCTCTCTGACTGGCGCTTCGGCATCGATCCGTTGCCCATCATTCCGCCGCCGCCCACCAACCTCACGCCGGGCAGCACGGGAAGGATCATGGATCCAGACTACCGCAATCCTTATACGCAGCAGTGGAACATCGGCTACGCTTGGCAACCCAACGCTTACTCGGTGATCGAAATCGATTACACGCATGTGCTCGGCCTGCACGAGTCGAAAACGCTCAACATCAACCCGCAGTTGCGCTTCATCAACGAATCGGCCGTGCGGCCGCTCGATGCGGCTTTCACCGCCGCAGGGCTGCCGCGGCTCGGGCGCATAGACCTAGAGGCTTCCGTGGGACGCTCCCGCTACGATGGGTTGAACATCGCTTATCGTCGGCGCCTCCATCAGAATTTCACTCTGAACGCCAGCTACACGCTTGCCAAAGCGACAGCGTATAACGGCAACGCCGCCGCGTTTCGCAATCGTCCTTTCAACCCCTTCAATTACTTCGCCCCTTACGAACATGGTCCGACGCCGAACGATTCGCGCCACCGCATCGCTATGAGCGGCGTCGTCAACCTGCCGGCAGGTTTTCAACTCGCTCCCATCTTGCAACTTGAATCGGCTCGCCCCTACACGGCAGGATATGGCGCGCTCGATGTGCTTGGCGTCGGCAGCGGACGAGGCACGTCGCACATCATCGCCTTCAAGGATCGTCCGACCGATCTGCTGGCTACCTTCAACGCCTTCGGCACAACGACCAGAAGTTATCGCGATTGCCTGCGAACGGGCGGGTGCATCATTCTGCCGTTTGACAACCTGCGCGGGCAACCATTCTTCCAACTCGACCTGCGCGTTGCCAAAAACTTCAAGTTCAAAGAGAGGTCTACGTTGACCTTGATCTTTCAAACGTTCAACTTGACCAATCGCGCTAACTTCGGCAATAGCTACGGAGGCAACGTCCGCGATCCGAACACTTTCATGAAACCGGTGGGATTCATTACGCCTTCTGGCGTGATCATCCCACATAGTTTTTCCGGCGAAGTCGGCGTGAAGTTCTCGTTTTGAGCATGAATAGCAGGGCACAGAGCGGTTCGAGACGTACAGTTCTCGTTTTGGGCACGAAGACGCAGTCGAACGCGAGCGCACTAAGTCCGATGCAGGCCGCATTCTCTGACAAATGCCGTGGCGGGCGTCGATGGCATTCGACTTGCTCTGCTCTGTCGAACGCAACGGTTTGAGATCGTAAAGAGTACGCTTACACGAGGAGGATCACTATGTCTATTTTGGCTTGGATCGTGTTGGGATTGATCGCCGGATTCATCGCCAGCAAGATCGTCAACAAGACCGGCAAAGGGCTGCTGCTGGACATCATACTTGGCATCGTCGGCGCTGTTGTCGGCGGTTTTATCTTCAGCGCTTTTGGTGCCAGCGGCGTCACCGGCTTCAACCTTTACAGCATCATCGTCGCCGTAATTGGCGCCATCGTCGTGCTGGTCGTTTATCACGCTATACGGCGCTAGGCGGACGCCCTTCGGTCAATTTCGCTCGTCGCATACCGGCGCCGAATCCGATCAAAGGCGATCGGCGCCATGAGGGTTTTGTTGCCTTTGCTGCCGGGCACCACACGCTGATCTTTATCTTTCGCGTTTCGACGAGCCGATGAGATGCATCGCACTCCGATCTAAACGCCGCGTGCCGATCCTCTTTTTACGTTCCGACCGCTAAGT